>DASTOJ010000129.1:0-4716 GCA_035762565.1 Candidatus Methylomirabilota bacterium
ACGTGCGCCAGGACAACCACTCGGCGCAGGAGCGAAACCCGTTGTTCCAGCCGCCCCGGGCGTCGAACTCACGGATGAGGTCGAGCAGGCGAGCGGTGGCCGCGTCCAGGTGAGCGGCCAGCTCGGCGATCTCGTTGCCCAGGCGGTCCACCTCGGCGATGGACCTCGCGGGGCCGAGCATGTCAGTGACGGACGCTTCCGAGCCGGGAACGTGGCGCGTGCGGATCTGCATGGCGAGTCCCCCTTCTGCTGGGGCGACTCTATACCTGGGTTTGGCAGGCCCCTGCGAGGCGCATTGCTGCGCGATGGCGCGACGATCCTCGTTTTTCGCGAGCGCAAGACCCAAGCGGCGTCCACGCGGCCCGGAGACCCGCTGGAGCGACCTTCCAGCGGCGTTGGCGACGTGCGGCGACTGCGCGCGCAGGAAGCTGTCAAGCGGAAACTGCGGCCGGAGCGCCGCCTGCGCGCTCGATCATCGCGTTGAAGTCGCTCGCCACCCTGACCTTGAAAATCGGTGTCGATCTGGTAGATCTCTGTATTCGGACTCTAGGTGCGGCCCTTCGCCTCCCGCATCGCGCGCCAGATACGCTCGGGCGTCATCGGCATGTCGAGGTGGCGGACGCCGAGCGGGGCGAGGGCGTCGTTGACGGCGTTGACCAGCGCCGGGAGCGCGCCCACCGTGCCGGCCTCGCCGACGCCCTTGGCGCCGAGCGGGTTGACCTTGGTCGGCACCTCGTGGGAGTCGACCTCGAAAAACGGCACGTCGT
Source organism: Candidatus Methylomirabilota bacterium (assembly GCA_035762565.1). GTDB lineage: Bacteria > Methylomirabilota > Methylomirabilia > Rokubacteriales > CSP1-6 > AR5. The sequence goes on from DASTOJ010000129.1 coordinate 768, forward strand.
CGGCGCGGGGCATGGCGTAGTCCATGAACGAGCCGGCCAGGACCTGGGCGGTCTCGGCGTCGTAGACGAGATTCTCGAAGAGGGCCTGGCCGAGGCCCTGGACCACGCCGCCGTGGATCTGGCCCTTCACCAGCAGCGGGTTGACCATGCGGCCGACGTCGTCCACCACGGTGTGACGGACGATGCGTAGCACACCGGTGGCCTCGTCGATCTCGACCTCGCAGACCTGGCAGCCGTTGGGGAAGGTGACGGCGGGTGGCGTGAAGGCGGCCGTCTCGCTGAAGCCCGGCTCCATTCCCGGTGGCAGCTGGCGGGGCATGTAGGCGGTGCGCGCCACTTCAGCGAAGGCCACGCCCCGGTCGGTGCCGGCGACGGTGAAGCGCCCGTCGCGGTAGCCGATGTCCTCCGGCGCGGCCTCGAGCATGCGGGCGGCGATCCTGCGGCCGCGCTCGACGATGCGGTCGCTGGCCTGCGACACGGCGGAGCCGCCCACCGTGAGCGCACCCGAGCCACCGTTGCCGCGGCCCGCTCCCAGGGCGTCGGTGTCGCCCCACAGGATCTGGATGCGCTCGACGGGCACGCCGAGCCGCTCGGCGACGATCTGGGCGAACGCCGTCTCGTTGCCCTGGCCCATCGACGTCGAGCCGGTGGCCACGGTCACCGAGGCGTCGGGGTTCACGCAGATCTGGGCGGTGTCCGGGTTGACCGAGGTGTAGGGACCGCCCGCGACCTCGATCGCGTTGGCGATGCCGAGGCCGCGCAGCCGGCCGCGCGTGCACGCCTCCGCCCGGCGCTTCTCGAACCCGGCGTGGTCGGCCAGCGACAGCGCCATGTCCATGCCGCGCGCGAAGTCGCCGCAGTCGTACGTGAAGACGAGGCCGGTCTTGAACGGCATCGCGGCGGCCGGGATGAGGTTCTTCCGGCGCAGCGCGATCGGGTCCATGCCGAGCTCGCGTGCGGCCACGTCGATGACCCGCTCGATGGCGTAGGTCGCCTCCGGGCGGCCGGCGCCGCGGTAGGGGCCGGTGGGCGTGGTGTTGGTGAACACGCCGGTCGTCTGGTGGTGGATCGCCGGGGTCGTGTACATGCCGGCCACGCCGCCGATGTTGTTGGTGCCCGGCCCCGCGCTGCGCGGGGTGAGATAGGCGCCCACGTTGAGGGTGATGGCGACGCGCAGCGCGAGGAAGGTGCCGTCACGGTCGAGGGCCAGCTCGGCCGTGGAGACGTTGTCGCGGCCGTGCTCGTCGGTGACGAAGCCCTCGCGCCGATCGGACGTCCACTTCACCGGGCGCCCGAGCCGCCTGGCCGCCCACAGCACGAGCACCATCTCCGGGTAGAGTCCGCTGCGCATGCCGAAGCTGCCGCCCACGTCGGCCGTGACGACGCGCAGGTGGCTCTGCGGCACCTTCAGCACGCCCGCCACCAGCGTGCGGGTGCCGTGCGGCCCCTGGATGCCGGTGTGCAGGGTGTAGCGGCCGCTGCGGCGGTCGTACTCGCCGACGGCGGCGCGAGGCTCGAGCGGGGCCACGGCCACCCGGGTGACGACGTAGTCCAGGCGGGTGACGTGGGCCGCGCGCTCGAAGGCGTGCGCGACCGCCTCGCGCTGGCCTGCCTCCGCCACGAACGCGACGTTGTCGGGCGCCTCGTCCCAGACCACCGGCGCGCCCGGTCGCAGGGCCTCGGCCGTCGCCGCGACACCCGGCAGCGGCTCGTAGTCCACCGCGACGCGCTCGGCGGCGTCGAGCGCCTGCGCGAGCGTGTCGGCGACCACGAGCGCCACGGGATCGCCCACGTGGCGCACGCGTCCCCGCGCCAGGGCCGGGCGCGGGGTGGGGAAGGCCGGCGCGCCGTCGCGGCGCTTGCGCGCGCGGTCGGTCGGCAGGTCGCCCACGCGGTCGGCGGCGAGGTCGTCGCCGGTGAGCACGGCGAGCACGCCCGGCGCCTTCAGCCCCCGGCGCACGTCGATGCCGGCGATGCGCGCGTGGGCGTGCGGTGAGCGGACGGCGACCGCGTAGGCCTGACGCTCCAGGTTGACGTCGTCGGAGTAGCGCCCGAGCCCCTGGATCAGCCGCGGGTCCTCGAGCCGCCGGACCGATTGCCCGACGGCGAACTTCTCCACGACGAGCGGATCGCTCAGGAGCTCGCCCCCGCCACCGCCAGCTGGCCGGCCGGCCGGGCCGGCTCGGGGAAGGCCCGGCTCACCGGCGCGTTGGCCTCGAACGGGCTCCAGAGGCCCAGCTCCTTGCCGATCTCGCGCAGCGCGGGCAGCACCTCCTCCCCCAGCAGGCGGATGCAGCTGCGCGTGTCGGCCGGGCTCACGAAGCCGTCGGCGGCCCAGAAGCCGAGGATCGACGGGCGCGTCTCCTCGAGCAGGCGGCGCAGCTTGGGGATCACCGTCTTCGGCGTGCCGGCGACGATCTGCTGGTTCTGGATCTGGTCCTCGAACGCCGCGCCCCGCGGGTTCGAGCGGCGCCCGACCGCGTACTCGACGAAGGCCGTGCGGTACGACGGCGAGAAGTAGCCGGACGGGCTCGACCACACCGGGTGGGCGAGCCCGGTGAACTCGCCCTGCATCCACATGAACTGACTGGCGTTGGCCATCGCCTTTTCTTCGGTCTCCGCCACGTGGCAGCGCTGCAGGTAGCCGCGGTACTCGGGGCCGCCGCTGTAACCGTTGTCGGCCGCGACCTTGTCGTACGTCTCCCAGATCTTCTTGGTGGCCTCGATCTCGGTGCTGAGCGCGATGTAGGGGTAGCGCTGCTGGGCCGCCCAGACGATCGTCTCCTTGCTGAGCACGCCGGGGATCCAGACGCGCGGGTGCGGCTTCTGCAGCGGCACCGCCCACGGGTTCACCACGCGGTGCTGGTAGTGCGTGCCCTCCCACCGGAACGGCCCGGCCTGCGTCCACGCCTTGACGATCAGCGCGTGCGCCTCCTCGAAGCGCTCGCGGTTGTAGGCGGGGTTCACGCCGGTCGCCAGCTGCTCCTGGCCGCCGCCGCGCACGAAGCCGGAGACCAGGCGGCCGCCGGAGACCATGTCGATCATCGACAGCTCCTCGGCGAGGCGGACCGGGTTGTCGGCGAGCGGCAGCGGGTTGCCGAGCAGGACGATCTTCACGCGCTTCGTCATGGCCGCCAGGATCGAGGCGAAGACGTTGCACTTGGCCTGCATGCAGAACGGGGCGTTGTGGTGCTCGTTCAGCATGATGCCGTCGAAGCCGACCGCCTCGGCCAGGCGGTAGTGCTCGAGGTACTCGTTGTAGAGCCGGCTGCCGGCGACGGGGTCGAAGTGGCGGTTGGAGAACATCAGCGCGGTGGCGCCGAAGTCGCGGCCCTCCTGCTCCGGGTACGCCGACATCGGCTGCTCGGTGAAGTACATCAAGTGCATCGGCTGCCTCCTCGGGCGGTCAGGCCGCGTTCACGAACGCGCGCACCAGCTTCGCGAGCTGTTCCGGCTGCTCCATCTCCGCGAAGTGGCCGGCGCCCTCGACGATCGCCAGCCGCGCCTGGGGCAGCGCCTTGACGAAGCGCTCGCCGCACTCGAGCGGCACGATCCGGTCGTCCCGGCCCCACACGACGAGGGCCGGCGTGGCCACCCCGCCGAGCAGGTGCGGCAGCGAGGGGTTGTACATGTACGGCTTCCAGGCGATCCGGAACGTCATCTCGCGGTTGAGGTCCCACTGCTCCAGCATGGGGGTCGGAGGCTCGGCGCCGAAGATGCGCTCGAACACGCGCGGATCGACGAAGCCCAGGCGCACGTAGTCGATGTAGGAGACCAGGGCCTGGTCGGCGATCTCGCCGCGCTCGGGCTTGATGCCCATGGCGCCCACCAGCGCCAGCCGCCGCAGCGCCCGGGGGGCCATCGTGGCCATCTCGGCGGCGAGCCAGCCGCCGAAGCCGAGCCCGACGGCCGCGACGTCGCGCCGGTCGCGCGTGACGTCGTGACGGCC
>DASTOJ010000130.1:0-8231 GCA_035762565.1 Candidatus Methylomirabilota bacterium
GGGGCGCTCCTCGATGCTCCGCGCCGGCCTCGTGGTGGCCCCCGGCCCCCACACCTGCCTCGCCTGCGCGCCCCGGCAAAGCCGGGGCGCTCCTCGATGCTCCGCGCCGGCCTCGTGGTGGCCCCCGGCCCCCACACCTGCCTCGCCTGCGCGCCCCGGCAGAGCCGGGGCGCTCCTCGTTATCCCGACAGGCTCCGAGAGCAGCGTGGGCTGATCCCGACGTGGTTGGTCGGGCAACGCCGCCAGACGGTAAGATGACGGCATGACCCACATCGCGCTCGTGACCGGTGGCGGCCGCGGGCTCGGGCGGGCTGTCGCGACGACCCTCGGCCGGGCTGGCCTTGCGGTGGCGGTGGCGGCGCGCACGCTGGAGCAAGTCGAGGCGACAGCGGCCGAGCTCCGCGCGGCCGGCGCTGCCGCGCTGGCGGTGATGCTCGACGTGGCCGATCCGGCCTCGGTGGACCGCGCGGTCGCGCAGACGGTGCAGGCCCTCGGCCTCATCGACGTGCTCGTCAACAACGCGGGCATCGCCGAGTCGGCGGCCTTCGCGCGCACCGAGCCGGAGATGTGGGAGCGCCACCTCCGCGTCAACGCGACCGGCGCGTTCCTCATGACCAGGGCCGTGCTGCCCGGCATGCTGGAGCGGGGCTGGGGCCGCGTGATCAACATCGCCTCCCTGGCCGGTCTCCACGGCGCGCCCTACGTGGCCGCCTACACCGCCTCCAAGCACGCGCTCGTGGGGCTCACGCGGGCGCTCGCCGCCGAGGTGGCCGGCACGGGCGTCACGGTCAACGCCGTGTGCCCGGGCTTCGCCGCCACCGATATCGTGTGGAACGGCGCGCGGAACGTCGCCGCGCGGACCGGGCGCAGCGTGGCGGACGCGGTCGCGGCGATGGCGCGGCTGAACCCGGGCGGCCGACTCATCGAGCCCGACGAGGTCGCCGCGGTCGTGCTGCGGCTGGTCGGCGACGACACCACCAACGGCGAGACCGTCGTCCTCGACGGGGCCGCCCCCATCCGGAGGAAGCCATGAAAGACCACATCTCGGCGGTCCAGCCCCGCACGCTGCCCAAGCCGGCCGGCTTCTCGTACGGCTACGAGGTCAAGCGCGGCCGGCTGGTCTTCATCGCGGGCCAGGTCGCGCGGGACGAGCACAACGCCGTCGTCGGCAAGGGCGACGTGGTCGCCCAGTTCCGCCAGGTGTGCCGCAACCTTCAGGCCGTGATGAACGCGGCCGGCGGCGACATGACGGACATCGTGAAGCTGACGATCTACGTGCTCGACACCGCCGACTACAAGGCGCACATGCGCGAGATCGGCGGCGTCTATCGCGAGTACTTCGGCAAGCACTTTCCGGCCATGACGCTCGTCGGCGCCCGCGACCTGTTCGACGCGGCGGACGGCTGCCTCATCGAGATCGAGGGCGTGGCCGCGCTGGCATGATCCCCACCGTCGAGCGATGAGCGTGGTGGCCGAGCGCTTTCGGATCCGCCACCGCCTGCCGCCGGCCCGCTGGCCGACCGCCGAGGAGGCGGCCCGGTCGCGCTGGTTCTCGCCCGCGCGCATCGGGGTCCTGGACGTCGCCGAGCGGACGTGGGTGCCGGCGATGGTCCCCTGGCGCGCGACCGAGGACGGCTTCGTGACGCCCGAGGTGCTCGATTGGTACGCGCGATTCGCGCAGGGCCAGCCCGGCGTGCTGGTCGTCGAGGCGACCGGCATCCGTGACGTCGCCAGCGGTCCCCTGCTGCGTATCGGCGACGATCGGTTCATCCCCGGTCTGAGGCGACTGGTCGAAACCGTCCACGAGCACAGCGCGGGTCGCACGCGCCTGTTCATCCAGATGATCGACTTCCTGGCCGTGCGCCGGCGACCCGAGCCAGACAGGTTCTTCCTGAGGTTCCTCGAGGTCGACGCCGGCCTGCGCCAGCGACTGGCCGCCGCGTCCGCCGAGCCCGGCTGGCTGGACGCGCCGGAGCCGGCGATCCGCGCCCACCTCCTCGACGCCGCCCCGAGCGGCCGCGCGCTGCTCGACGCCGTCCTGACGCCGCGCCAGCTCGAATCGCTCGACTACGGTTACCGCGAACGCGTGAGCGACGTGCACCTGCCGTGGGTCCGCGAGCTGCCCGCGACGCTGCCCGGCCTCTTCGCCGAGGCGGCGGGCCGGGCGCGCGCGGCCGGGTTCGACGGTGTCGAGCTGCACTACGCCCACGCCTACACGCTGGCCTCCTTTCTCTCGCGCCTGAACACGCGCGACGACGGTTACGGTGGGTCCCGCGAGCGGCGCGTGCGCCTGCCGCTCGAGGTGCTCGGCGCGGTGCGGCGGCGCGCGGGCGACGACTACGTGGTGGGCATCCGCTACCTGGGCGACGACGTGGTCGCGGGCGGCAGCCGGCTCGAGGACGCCGTCTGGTTCGGCGTGCGCTTCGCCGAGGCGGGCGCCGACTACCTGTCGGTCTCCAAGGGCGGGCGCTTCGAGGACGCGCGCCAGCCGAAGGTCGGCGAGGCTGTCTATCCCTACACCGGCCGCTCGGGCTACGAGTGCATGCCCACCGTGATCTCGGACGAGCGCGGGCCGTTCGGCCGCAACGTGCCGCTGGCCGCTGCCATCCGCGCGGCCGTGCGCGCCGCCGGCCACGCCACGCCGATCGTCACCAGCGGCGGCATCTTCGCCTTCGAGCAGGCCGAGGGCATTCTGGCCCGCGGCGAGGCGGACTTCGTCGCCGCGGCGCGGCAGTCGCTGGCCGACCCCGACTGGTTCCGCAAGATCCGTCTGGGCCACGGGCAGCTCGTCCGCCGCTGCGAGTTCACCAACTACTGCGAGGGGCTCGACCAGCACCACAAGCAGGTGACGTGCAAGCTCTGGGATCGCGTGGCCCTGGACGCGCCCGGCGTGCGGCTGGCCGCCGACGGCAAGCGGCGCCTCGGCCCGCCGGCCTGGCAGCCTCCGGTCCCCTGAAGCCCTCGCGCTCCTCCTCCTGGGCGTGGGTCAGTTGCGGGCCGGCGGCTCCAGGCGAACGATCCGGCCTCGGGGACTGTCGGTGAGGAGGTAGAGCAGGCCGTCGGGCCCCTGCCGCACGTCCCGGACGCGCTCGCCGGGCTCGATGAGATAGCGCTCCTCGAGCGCGACCCGGTTGTCGGCCAGCCGCAGGCGCACCAGGCGGCCCGGTTGCAACGACCCGACGAACAGGTCGCCCCTCCATGCCGGGAACCGATCGCCCGTGTAGAAGACCGCGCCCGACGGCGCGATCACGGGATCCCAGTAGTAGACGGGCTGCTCCATGCCGGGTCGAGCCGTGCCCACGCCGATGCGGGCGCCCGAATAGTCCACGCCGTAGGTGATGACGGGCCAGCCGTAGTTCCGTCCCGGCAGCGGATGGTTCAGCTCGTCGCCGCCGCGCGCGCCGTGCTCGACCGTCCACAGCTCGCCCTTGCCGTCCAGGGCCGCCGCCTGGACGTTGCGGTGACCGTACGACCAGATCTCGGGGCGCGCACCCTGACGCCCGACGAACGGGTTGTCGCCAGGCACCGAGCCGTCGGGGTTGATGCGCACGATCTTGCCGAGCGTCGTTGTCAGGTCCTGCGCGCGGTCGCGGTGGGACAGCCGGTCGCCGAGCGTCACGAACAGCGTGCCGTCGGCGCGGAAGACGAGCCGCGAGCCCCAGTGGAACGTGCCGTTCACCTTCGGCAGCTGGCGCCAGATCACCTCGGTGCCCTCGAGCCCGCGCTCGCCCAGGCGCCCGCGGGCGACCGCGGTGCCGGCGCCGCCCGGCCCGGGCTCCGCCAACGACACGTACACGAGCCGGTCCTGCGCGAAGCGCGGGCTGAGCGCGACGTCCAGCAGGCCGCCCTGCCCGCCGGCGGCGACCGGCGGCACTCCGGCGAGCGGCTCGGACAGGAGCCCGTCGGGCGTGACCACGCGCAGCCGACCGGGTCGCTCGGTCACCAGCATGCGGCCGTCCGACAGAAACGCCAGGCCCCAGGGATGCTCGAGCCCGCGGGCGACGTCGACCGCGCGGCCGGGGAGGCTCGCCGGGCCGGGATTGGGCGAGCGTGGGGCCTCCTGGGCGAGGGCCGGCAACGCCACGAGGGCCAGCGACAGGGCGAGCCCGCGACGCATCATGCTTTCAGCTTACCCCGGGGTGGCATACCATAGGCGCCAGCGACGCCAGCCGGGGAAGCGAGCGGAGGGGCGCGATGCGGATTCGCTTCTGGGGTACGCGCGGCTCGATCCCGAAGCCGGGTCCGGCCACGGTCCGTTACGGCGGCAACACCTCCTGCGTGGAGGTGCGCGCGGACGACACGCTCATCGTGCTCGACTGCGGCACCGGGGCGCACGAGTTGGGCCTGCAGATCACGGCGGCCCACCCGGGCCCGGTGCGCGGGCACCTGCTGATCACCCACACGCACTGGGACCACATCCAGGGCTTCCCCTTCTTCGCCCCGCTCTTCGTACCCGGCAGCGAATGGGACATCTATGCGCCGCGCCAGCCGGGCCGCACCATCGAGGAGATCCTGGCCGCCCAGATGCAGCGCACGTACTTCCCGGTGCCGCTCGGCGAGCTGGCCGCCACGATCCGCTACCATGAGCTGACCGAGGGCGGCTTCGAGCTGGACGGCGTCCGCGTGACCACGCGCTTCCTCAACCACCCGGCGCCGGCCCTCGGCTACCGTCTCGAGGCGAACGGCGTGGTCCTCGTCTATGCCACCGACCACGAGCCGCACTCGCGCCACCACCCCGACGCGCGCGGCGACCCCGCCCGCGTGCATCGCGAGGACGAGCGTCACATCGAGTTCCTGGCGGGCGCCGACTTGCTCGTCCACGACGCGATGTACACGCTGGAAGAGTATCCCGAGAAGCTCTCGTGGGGCCACACCCCCGCCGAGTGGGCGGCGGATTTCGCGGTGGCGGCGCGCGCCCGCCGCCTGGCTCTGTTCCACCACGATCCGTCGCGCACCGACCGTGCCCTCGACGCCCTGGTGGCGAGATGCCGGCGGCGCTTGCCCGCCGCGGAGGCGCCCGAGGTGTTCGCCGCGGCCGAGGGGCAGTACCTCGTGGTCGTGCGGCCGGGCGCGGTCTCGGACGCCACCGGTCCGCTCGTCTTGGCCACGCTCGAGCACACGCGGCCCGCCAACGAGACGACCATCCTGGTCGCCGACGACGAGCGCGACGTGCTGGCGGTCATCGTCGAGACGCTGCAGCCCGAGGGGTACCGTGTGCTGACGGCCGGCGACGGCACCGCCGCGCTGAGCCTCGCGCGCAAGGAGCGGCCGGACATCGTCGTCCTCGACTGGATGATGCCGGGGCTGGACGGCCTGTCCGTGTGCCGGGCGCTCCGCCAGGACGACGACCCCCGGCTCGCCAAGGTGCCGGTCGTGCTGATCACCGGCCGCGTCGACGCCGAGGACACTGCGGCCGGCTTCGAGGCCGGCGTGACCGACTATCTCACCAAGCCGTTCAAGCCGAGCCACCTGCTGGCCCGCCTGCAGTCCTGGCTCCTCCGCTCCCAGGGCAGCTGACGACTCTCGTGAGATCCGATGACGCCGCCGGTCGGGCGCGGCGGCCGCGGGCGCGCCCGCATGGCTCGCCTGTCGCCGTAACTATTTCGCGCGGGGGATGAAGGTGGTGGCGCTCACGTACTGATCCGGCCACGGCAGGTCCACGCCCTGCTCGCGGGCGGCGTGACGTGTCCAGTACGGATCCCACAGGTGGGCGCGGGCCAGCACGCAGAGGTCGGCGCGGCCGGCGGCGAGGATCGAGTTGACATCGGCGTAGGTGGCCACGCCGCCGACGGTCATCGTCGGGATGCCGGCCTCGTGGCGGATGCGGTCGCTGAACGGGGTCTGGAACAGGCGTCCGTGGGCGGGCGCCTGGTCGGGGACCGTGTTGCCGGCCGACACGTCGACGATGTCGCAGCCGTGCACCCGGAGCGCGCGCGCCGCCTCGACGGCCTCCGCCGGCGTCAGCCCCCCCTCCTTCCAGTCGGTGGCCGACAGGCGCACCGAGATCGGCTTGGCGGCGGGCCACGCGGCGCGGACCGCGTCGAAGACCTCCAGCGGAAAGCGCAGGCGTTTTGCCAGCGGGCCGCCGTAGTCGTCCCGACGCAGGTTGGTGAGCGGCGAGATGAACGAGGCGAGCAGGTAGCCGTGGGCGAAATGCAGCTCGATCAGGTCGAAGCCGGCCTCGTCGGCCATGCGGGCAGCACGCGCGAAGTCGTCGCGCACCCGGTCCATATCGGGCCGCTCCATCGCACGCGGCACCTGGCTGTGGGGGAAGTACGGCACGGGCGAGGCCGAGATCAGCGGCCAGTTGCCCTCCGGCAGCGGCTCGTCGATCCCCTCCCACAGGCGGCGTGTGGAACCCTTGCGGCCGGCGTGGGCGAGCTGCAGGCCGATCCTGGCCCCGCTCGCCCCGTGCACGAAGTCGACGATGCGCCTCCACGCGGTCACGTGCTCGGCCTTGTACATGCCGGTGCAGCCAGGGCTGATCCGACCCTCGCGGCTGACGTCGGTCATCTCGGTCATGACGAGCCCGGCGCCGCCGACCGCGCGGCTGCCCAGATGCACCAGGTGCCAGTCGTTGGGCGTGCCGTCGTCGGCCGAGTACTGGCACATGGGCGAGACGACCACGCGGTTGGCCAGCACCAGCCCGCGCAGCCGGAACGGGGTGAACATCGGCGGGGGCGGCGGCGCCGCCGCGACCGCCAGCCCGCTCTGGAGCGAGGCCTTCTCCGCGAACCAGCGGTCGACGGTCGCGACGAGCTTGACGTCGCGGGCCTTGAGCGTGTCGTGGGTGACGCGCAGGCTGCGCGTGAGCAGGCTGAAGGCGAATTGAACGGGCTCCAGGCGCCCGTGATACCGCTCGGCCTGCTCGAACCAGTCCAGGCTGGTCTGGGCCGCGCGCTGCAGCGCCTCCACCGCGGGCCGCCGCTCGGCCTCGTAGGCCGCCAGCGCGGGGCGGACGTCGCGGTGGGCGGCCAGCGTGCGGGCGAGCGCGATGGCGTCCTCCATGGCGAGCTTGGTGCCGGAGCCGATGGAGAAGTGTGCCGTGTGGGCGGCGTCGCCCACCAGGACGACGTTGTCGTGGTGCCAGGCGCCGTTGCGCACCGTGGGGAAGCTGCGCCAGAGCGAGCGGTTCTTCAGCACCGGATGACCGTCCAGCTCGCGGGCGAACAGGTTCCGCGCGAACGCGACCGTGTGGTCCTCGCTGGCCTCGTCGAGCCCCGCCCGCCGCCACGTGTCCTCGGTGCACTCGAGGATGAAGGTCGAGTGCTCGCGGTCGTAGCGGTAGGCGTGGACGCGCCAGAGGCCGTGGGCGTCCTCCTTGAAGATGAACGTGAAGGCCGGGAACGGAAACGTCGTCCCCAGCCACACGAAGCGGTTGCGGCGCCAGTCGATCTCCGGCCGGAAGTGCCGCGCGTGGCGCGCGCGCACCCACGAGTTGACGCCGTCGGCGGCCAGCACGAGGTCGGCGCCCTCCCACGCCGCCTCACGGTCGACCTCGGTCGAGAACTGCATGACGACGCCGAGCTCGCTCGCCCGCGCCTGGAGGACGTCGAGGAGCCGCTGGCGGGACAGGCCGGCGAAGCCGTGGCCGGTGGAGGTCACGACCTGCCCCTGGTAATGGACGTCGATGTCGTCCCAGTGGGCGAAGGCGCGGGTGATGGCGGCGTGGCTCTCGGGATCGGCCTCCCGGAAGTTGTCGAGCGTGGCGTCGGAGAAGACCACCCCGAACCCGAAGGTGTCGCCGGGGCTGTTGCGCTCGAGGACGATCACCTCGTGGGCGGGGTCGGCCCTCTTCATGAGGATCGCGAAGTAGAGGCCGGCCGGCCCGCCGCCGACGCAGACGATCTTCACGCCCTCGATTGTACCGGACGGCGCCGCGCCCATTGCGGTTCGGAAACTGCAAGGGTACCGGGGCAGCGCCACCCGAACACGCCAACCCCGCGCAGGCGCGGTGTCCTCAGGAGGGCAGCGTGAAAAAAAGCTCCTGGATCCTCACTCTCGTTGCAGCCGGCTGGGCCACGTGCGCCCCGGCCGTCCTCACGCCAGCCGCCGCCGACCCGCGGCCGGCCGACGCCACCCGGGTGAACCCCAACTACTGGCCGCAAGGCGGCGACGCGGGCCGGACGGACCCGGGCGAGTCTCCATCGCGGGCGCCGTCGGGGAGCAACTACCACGCGGACTACCACGCTGACTACAGCGCCAACCCGGCGGACCGGCCCGCCCCGCAC
>DASTOJ010000131.1:0-59253 GCA_035762565.1 Candidatus Methylomirabilota bacterium
GGCCGCGATGCCCGCGACCAGCCAGTCGCGCAGCGCATCGCCTTCCGGCGGCTCGATCTTGATCACCTCTGCGCCGAAATCGGCGAGCATGAGACTCAGCATGTTGCCGGCAACGACGCGCGAGAGATCGAGCACCCGCACGCCCTCGAAGAGATTCACGATCTCATCGCCAGGATCGCCGCTGCCGTCTGAGATAGCGATCCACATCACGGCGGTTCCGGCCCCACGTCCCCTTCAAAGCCCCACGCCACATCCGCGCGTAGGTCGATGTGGACATAGGCGTGATGCGTCTGTTCTCAAGGATCAGCACAAGGTCGCCACCTCCTTGGGGACCACAAGCCGGCCCTCGCTGCCCAGTTTCACCGACTTCGACACGATCATCACGCGGCCTCGCCATCGTCGGGTCGCCAGCGCGGGTGGTGCTCGGCCGACCACCGCTCGTCCACGCGGCCGTCGAGCATGCCGTCGAGCGCGGCCCGCGTGGGCGGATGGATCACGGCCAGATAGACATGGCCGGCGATCGGCAGGAGGACCAGCAGCGTGAGCCAGCGGTGGGCCGCCCTCCAGACGGCGACGCTGGCGGCGCCCGTGACGTGGGTGGCCATGACCGTGTCACCCAGCGGCGTCAGGGTGAAGCCACTCACCACAAGCAGTCCCGACGTCACCAGTGTGAACACGAGGTTCACTTTCTGGCCGGCGTTGAAGCGCCCGACACCGGCGTCGATCCGCGCGCGCTCGGCCGCGCCGGCCACGAGCCAGCGCGGGAAGCGCCGGAGCCAGAGGGCGTCGACGCGCGCGAAGCGCGTCAGCTCGCGCAGCGTCGCGCGGAGCCGGCGACGATCGCCGGCGACGACCACCCCCAGCGTGGCCGCGATCCACAGCACGCCGCAGGCCACGTGCAGCCGCAGGCCGATCACGGGGCTGTAACCGCGGATCCAGTTCCGCAGCCCCTCGAACATCAGCGGCAGCCCGCTGCCGAGCACCGACAGGTAGGTCAACGCGAAGGCCCAGTGCAGGGCGCGCTCGGTGACGGAGAAGCGGACCACGCGGGTCACTCGATCACCCGGTCGGCACGTAGCAGGATGGACGGAGGGACCGTGAGCCCGAGCGTCTTCGCCGTCTTGAGGTTCACGGCCAGCTCCAGATGGGTCGGCTGCTCGACCGGCAGATCGCCTGGGCGCGCGCCCCTGAGGATCAGGTCCACGTACCGGGCGGCACGCCTCTGCTGCACGCCGAGGTCGGGGCCATAGCTCAGGAGACCGCCAGCTTCGACGTATTCGCGGAAGCTGAACACCGTGGGAAGGCGATGCTTCATCGCCAGCTCAGCGAGCGCGTGGAGCACGGCGACGCGGGACAACCGCGGCAGGATCTCTCTGAGCAGCTCAAGACGCTTGCCACCCAGCTCTTGCAGGATCAGCGACACGCCCGACGATCGGCATCACGTGGTCACCGGCAGGCGCCGAGCGCGGCGTGCACGACCGCCGGCGTGATCGGCAGCTCGGTGAAGCGCACGCCGATGGCGTCCTTCACGGCGTTCGCGACCGCGGCGGATACCGGAATCACGCCCGACTCGCCCAGGCCCTTGGCGCCGAACGGGCCCTCGGCGTCGCCGGCCTCGATCAGGCGCACGACGATCTCCGGCATGTCCTCGGCCTTGAGAATGGCGTAGTCCATGAACGAGGCCGTGAGGATCTGGCCCCGCTCGACGACCAGCCGCTCGCTGAGCGCGTAGCCCAGGCCCATGTGGATGCCGCCGTGGATCTGGCCCTCGGCGGCCAGCGGGTTGAGGGCGCGGCCCACGTCGTGCGCGGAGACGACGCGGCGCACGCGGATGGCGCCGGTCGCCTCCTCGACGTCGAGCACCACAGCCTGGGCGGCGAACCCGTAGGTGGCCGAGACGTTGCCGCGCAGGTCCTTGTCGAGCATCTCCGTCGGCGGATCGTAGAAGGCCTCGGCCACCAGTGTCTGCCCGCGCTCGCGCAGATGGCCCGCCCGGGCCGCGCGGTCGTAGGCGGTGCGCCGCTCGGGCTCGTCCCGCACGAAGATCCACCCGTCGCCCACCGCGAGGCGCTCGGCCGGCGCCTCCAGCTCGTCGGCGGCCATGGCGAGCAGCCGGGCGCGGAGCTTCTCGGCGGCCAGGCGGGCGGCGTTGCCCGCGATGAACGTCGTGCGGCTGGCGTGCGCGCCGACGTCCCACGGCTTGACCGTGGTGTCGGAGTTGACGACGTCCACGCGCTCGAGCGGCACGCCGAGCGTCTCGGCCACGATCATCGCCAGCACGGTCTCCGAGCCCTGCCCGATCTCGGTGGCGCCGGTGATGAGCGACACGCGGCCGAAGTCGTCGAGCTTGACGATGGCGCCGCAGCCGTCGGAGCGGTAGATGCGGGCGCCGCCGCCGACGTGGAACATCCCCGCGTAGCCCACCCCGCGCTTCCAGCCGGGCGTCGGCGGCGGCGCCTCGCGGGCGGCGTCAGCCAGCGCGTCGAGGCACTCGGGCATGGCGCAGGAGGAGATCGTGAAGCCCTGGGGGTTGGCGTCGCCGGGGCGCGTGGCGTTGCGCCGGCGGATCTCCAGCCGGTCGAGGCCCAGGCGCGCGGCCAGCTCGTCCATCTGGCTCTCGACGGCGAACGTGGACTCGAGGTTGCCGTAGCCGCGCATCGAGCCCGAGTAGGGGTTGTTGGTGTAGGCGATGGTCGTGTCGAAGCGCACGGCCGGGCAGCGGTAGAGGCCGGCCACCGTGGCCAGCATCACGTAGGGCGTGGTCGAGCCCCACGACACGTAGGCGCCGTTGTCGATGACGACGTGGCAGTCGCGCGCCAGCAGCCGGCCGCCGGCGTCGGCGGCGGTGCGCAGCCGGATCGTGCACGGCTCCCGGGTGGGACACGCGATGAACTCCTCCACGCGCTCGAACTCGATCTTGACCGGCCGTCGGGCCCGCCGGGCCAGCAGGGCGGCGATCACGTCGATCGGATAGAGGTCGAGGCCCCTGCCGAAATTGCCGCCGACCGGCGGCTGCAGCACGCGGATCCGGTCGCCCGTGATGCCGAGCGCCTGGGCGAGGTCGCGTTGATACAGGAACGGCACCTGGGTCGTGGACCACATCGTGAGCCGGCCCTCGGCGTCCCAGTCGGCGATGGCGACCATGGTCCCCAGGCAGGCCGGAGTGACGAAGTTCAGCCGGTAGTCACCCTCCGCCACGGCCGCGGCGTCGGCGAACGCCCGGTCCACGTCGCCGTGGCTGAACTGGTAGCGAAGATCGGTGTGATTCGTCACCCGCCCGGCGTGCACGAGCGGCGCGCCCGGCCGCATGGCCTCGAGCGGATCGAACACCGCGGGCAGCTCGGCGTACTCGATGTCGATCAGCGCCAGCGCCTCCTCGGCGGTGGCGGCGCTGTCCGCCGCGACCGCCGCCACCTCGTCGCGGACGCAGCGGACCACCCCGGTCTTGAGCGCCAGCTGGTCCCGGGCGAAGCCGAACGGGTGCTGCGCGACCTCGTCGCCCGTGATCACCGCCAGCACGCCGGGCAGCGCCGCCGCCCGCGCCGTGTCCACGCGCACGAGGCGCGCGTGCGGGTGGCGCGCGCGGAGGATCTTGCCGTGGGCGAGGCGCGGCAGCTCGAGGTCGTGCAGGTAGCGCGTGCGGCCGGTGACCTTGTCGGCCCCGTCGCGCTTGGGGACTCTCTGCCCGATGACCGCGAGGTCGCTCATCCCGCGCTCGCCTTTCCGGAACGCTGGCTCAGGCCAGCGGGCCGACGCGCTGCCGCTCGTAGAGCAGGCTGAGCCACTCGGCCTGGACCGCATCGCGCCAGACCAAGAAGAACGGCGAGGCCAGCATCTCGGCGAACTCGCGGGCGGAGCGCTGGCTCGCCTGCTCGGCCGTCTCACCCGGCTTCGGCGCGCCCTGGGCGTCGCGGATGCGGTCCTTGTGGTAGACGGCCGGGAACTCGATGTAGCGGTACAGCTCCCGCATGTCGCGCGTGAAGAAGACGATCACCGGGATCGACTGGAAGGTCTTGCCGTCTCGGCGGTTGAGGTACTGCGCCATGAGGTCGGCGTTGGGCGACTCCCGGGGATCGGGCTCGGGCGCGCGGCTGAAGCGCCGGCCGTCGCGCGGGAAGATGCGCAGCTCGAGCCCCACCGTGTCGGCGACCTTCGCGATGAGGGGGATGTCGCGCCGGCAGTCCGACGACCACTCCTCGGCGATGGCCAGGACCCGGGCTGGGCCGCCGGGCTGGCCGACCAGCCACGTCCACGCCGCCTGCTGGGCCTCGGAAAGCTGCACGGCGTCGTACGCCTTTCGCAGGAAGTCGCTCCAGCCCGGGCTCCGCCCGGCGCCGGACGCCTCGCGCGCGAGATTCTCGGGCGTGGCCGTGGAGACGACGTACTGGTCGAACGTCATGCCCTTCGCGAACCGGTCGGCGGTCACCATCTGACGGGCTCCTTGTGCTCGCCGAAGACGTCCTTCATCGCCCGGTTGATCTCCCCGAGCGTGGCATAGGCGTTCACCGCTTCCATGATCGCGGGCATCAGGTTGGCCGGGCCGCGCGCCTCGTCGCTCAGGCGGGAGAGCGCCGCCCGCGCCGCCCGGTCGTCCCGCTCGCGACGCACGCGGGCCAGCTTGGCCACCTGCGTCTCGGCGACCTTCGCGTCGAACGCGTACAGCTCGACCTCGCGGTCGGCCTCGCCCGGCAGGTCGCCGACGTGGCAGTTGACCGCGACCTTGGGAATGTCGCCCGAGACGAGCTTCTGCTCGAACAGGTAGGCCTGGCGGGCGACCTCGGCCTGGAGCGCGCCGGTCTTCACCGCCTCCACGATACCGCCCATCCGCTCGAGCGCCCCGAGCTCCTCGACAATCCGATCCTCCATCTGGTTGGTCAACGCCTCCACGTAATACGAGCCTCCAAGCGGATCGACGGTGTCCGCCGCCCCGGCTTCTTCGGCACAGATCTGCATCGTCCTGAGCGCGATGAGCTGGGCCTTGGGCGACGGGATCGTGTAGGCCTCGTCGTAGGTCGGCAGCGCCATCGTCTGGGCGCCGCTGAGCGCGCCGGCCAGGGCGATGTACGCGCCGCGCACGATGTTGTTCTCCGGCTCCTGCACGGTGAAGGCCGAGCCGCCGCCACCAATCAGGCTGCGGAACATCCAGGACCTCGGGTTCCGGGCGCCGAAGCGCTCGCGCAGCATGCGCGCGTAGAGCCGTCGGCCCGCCCGGAATTTCGCGACCTCCTCGAAGATCTTGCCCCACGCCGTGAAGTTGAACGAGATGCGCGGCGCGAACTCGTCCACGTCCATCCCCCGCCGCAGCATCATCTCGACGTAGGCGGCGGCGATGGCCAGGCCGTAGGCCATCTCCTGGGCCGTCGTGCAGCCGGCCTCACGGATGTGGTAGCCGCACACCGACACGGGGTTGGAGCGCGGGAACTGCCTCGCCGAGAACTCGATCAGGTCGCCGACGAGCCGCAGCGACGGCTCCACCGGGTAGATCCAGGTGCCGCGGGCGACGAACTCCTTGAGGATGTCGTTCTGCGGCGTGGTGACGACCCGGTCGGCCGCCGCCCCCTGCTGCCGGGCGACCGCGTAATACATGGCCGTGATCGGCGCCGCCATGCCGTTGATGGTGAGCGACACGCTGACCCGGTCGAGCGGGATGCCGGCGAACGCCTCCTCCATGTCGGCCAGCGTGTCGACGGCCATCCCGACGCGCCCCACCTCGCCCTCGGCCCGCGGATCGTCGGAGTCGAGGCCGAGCTGCGTGGGCAGATCGAATGCCACGTTGAGCGCATCCTGCCCGTGGGCCATCAGGTACTTGAACCGCGCGTTGGTCTCGGCGGGCGTGCCGAACCCGATGTACTGGCGCATCGTCCACAGGCGGTCCCGGTACATGTGCCGGTGGATGCCGCGCGTGTACGGGTACTCGCCCGGCCGGCCCAGGTCGCGCGCGGGGTCACGGCCGGCGAGGTCCTCGGGCCCGTAGAGCGGCTTGACCGGGATGCCCGCGTGCAGAACGACGTCCCTCATGGCGTCCTCCTGGCTCGACTCATTCATGACCCCACGGTCCGCGGGGCGAGGCCTGGCGCGTGATCATGTCTCGCAAGCGTGATTCAGGCTAGGCTGCGGCCGTCGGCATTGTCAATGAGCCGGGGCGCGGCAGGAGCGGGCGGCGCCGCGGACGATGCTCCTCGATTCTGTTTTGGCCCCACTCGCTGGAACCTTCCTTGGAGCGCAGTGGATCGAGACGGCGACGTCCTGCAGCGACTCGGCGATGAAGTCGGGGCCGGATCTCTCGCTACCGCCTGCTGCGCGCCTCCAACGCGGCGGGGAGTTCGCCATACTCGAACATCGCGAGTGCGACGGCGCGCTGAGAGGGTGAAGGTGGATCAGAGCCTTCGGGTCGGGATCCGGAGCGCTCGTGCCGCCGCCAGAAGGCGCGCGTCATAGCTGGCCAGCTCGATCGCCTGTCCGTGGCCCTGAACGAAGTCCATGGTGGCCAGGTGCAACGCGTCCAGCGTCCTGACGGGCACGGGGAAGGGCTCCAAGGCCCGCGCCAGGACCAGGGGTGAGAGCTCGATGTACGCGACACCGTCCAGCAGATCGCGCACCTTGTCACCGTGCGGGGCCTCCAGCCGGCGCGCGTGCACGCGAGCCCAGACCTCGTACTGGAGGAGCCGGCTCGCGGTGAGGGGCTCCCGCCACAGATCCTCCGGCGGCTGGCGATCCTCGGCGAAGAGCTGGGCCAGCGCGACCGACGAGTCGAGGTAGATCACCGGTCGGCGCGGGCGTCGTCCAGCTCGCGCATCAGCTCCTCGAAGGCGATCACCGGGGCTCGCGGCGGGGGGGCGGTCAGCGGGCGGGCCGCGGGAGTGATCCACCCCTTGCGCACCAGCTCGGCCAGGACGGCATCGGCCACGGCCGGGCTGCGGCCCGCCTGCGGGGGGACGAGCTCGGCAACGACCCGGTCCCGGTCCGTGACGAGAATCGTCTCTCCGCCCTGGGCAAGGCGGACATACTCCGACAGCTTGTTCTTGAGCACCTTCAACCCGACAGCGCGCATCGACGTCATGGTAGCTTCCGGTAGCCACCTGCGTCAAGCGCTGAACCGGCGCCCTGAATGCGGCGTTGTCAGCGGTTGGCGAGCGTCCGGAAGCCTTTCCCGCGCAGCAGTCGCTCGTCGGCCGTGAGCAACGTCAACTCGTAGATGTCGGCCGTCGCCGCCAGGAACCGGTCGGCCGGATCCTCGTGGGCCAGGCGCACCGAACGACTCCGAATCGCCACCTCACGGTTCAACGGGGCGTCGTGCATGGGCGAGCGCGAGAGGGCCGCTTCCACCCAGTCGGCCGCCGTTCCGTCCCGGACGCGCACGCGGCCACGTTCGGCGAGCAGCAAGAACTCCCAGATGCTGACCGGAGACAACCACAGCTGGTTGTCCTGGTCGGCCAGTGCCTCGGCCACGCGCTTGGTGAGTCGCCCGGGCTCGGCATGGCTCCACAACCAAATATGGGTATCGAGGAGCAGGTTCACTCGAGCCCTTCCCACTTCACCAGCTCGCTCGAGGGCGTCAGGATGTCGCCCCGGATCTCGAGCGTGCCGCGCAGCGAGCCCACCCACCCGCGCGGGCGGCGGCCCGGCGACGGAGGCACGACGTCGGCGACAGGTTTCCCGAAGCGCGTGACGCGCAGTGGGCGGCCCGTCCGGCGCACGCGCTCCAGCGTCGCCAGGCAAGTCGCCTTGAACTTGGAGATCGCCATCTGCTCCATGCCCCAGTACCATACCATGGTCTCTGTCCATGGTCAACTCTGCGCGGCGGGGCGCGACGAGCGCGGCGGTCTCCGGGCCGCGTCCCTCGGGCGGCGCGTGCCCCACTTCCTACCAGGTCACGACCTCGGCGTGCGGCAAGAGCGTCCGCCAGCGCGGCAGGAGCTTCCCGAACGCCGGGTCCTTCAGGCCCCAGACCAGGAGCGCTGGGATCGCCGCCGGCCGCTCGCGACGTTGCCACAGGGCGTCGTACCAGTCGCTCGACCCCAGCAGCTCGCGCATGTAAATCCAGATCGCGCGCCGCGCGACCCGGTCGCGCGGCGGGCCCGTACTGCCCGAGCACCGCTGGTATAGCGCGTCCTCTCGGCCACAGCGTGACGGAACACCACGTTGACCGAGAAGCTCAGCCGCTCGTACAGGAACCGGCCAGCGCGCCCGGACAGCACGCGATCCACGCGCTCGTACTGCCGGGCCCCCCGCAGCGACCACATCCAGGTGTTGAACAGCACGAGCCCGCGGACGTTCTCCGGATGCTCCAGCGCGTACGCCAGCCCGATGGGCCCGCCGAAGTCGTGCACGACGAGCGTCATGTCCCGCAGGCCGAGGGCGTCCACGAACGAGGCGAGCCGCCGCGCCTGATCCGGGGGTCGGTAGGCGCTGCCGGGCGGCTTGTCCGACAGCCCGAAGCCCAGGTGATCAGGCACGACGCAGCGGAAGCGGTCGCGCAGGCCCGTCACCAGGTGGCGGTAGAGGAACGACCATGTCGGCGTGCCGTGGACCATCAGCAGCGTCGGGCCCTCGTCGACGTAGTGCCATCCGGGCGCCCTCGATCTGGACCCAGTGCGAGGCGAACGGATACGCGGTGCGATCGAGCCACGCGGGCGTCATCCCGCTTCCTTGAAGGCGGCCACGATGTCCGGCAGTGCCGTGCCCATCGGGAACACCCGCTCGACGCCCAGCGCGCGCAGCTTGTCCACGTCGCGGGGTGGGATCGTGCCGCCGACGACGACCCGGATGTCGGTGGCGCCCTGCGCGCGGAGCCCCTCCAGCACGCGCTGCGCCAGCGGCAGGTGCGCGCCCGAGAGGATCGACAGGCCCACCACGTCCACGTCTTCCTGGATCGCCTCGGCCACGATCTCCTCCGGCGTGCGCTTGAGCCCCGAGTAGAGGACCTCCACGCCGGCGTCGCGGAGGGCGTGGGCGACGACCTTGGCCCCGCGGTCGTGGCCGTCGAGCCCGGGCTTGGCGATGAGGATCTTCACGGGAGCAGCGTCCGGAGCTCGGTGTCGAGGCGCCCGTTCGTGATGGTGACCCGGGCGAGCGAGATCGGCAGCTTGAAGCGCCGGGGGCCGGCGCTGCCCGGGTTGACATAGACGACGCCGTCGCGCTCCTCCACGCGCGGCCGGTGGCTGTGGCCGGCGATGACGGCCGCGAAGCCGGCGGCCCCGGGGTCGAGATCCAGCTCGTGCAGGTCGTGCAGGACGTAGAGCGCGAGGCCGCCCACCTCCACGACGTCGGTCTCCGGGATGCCGGCGGCCCAGGCGGCGCGGTCGTTGTTGCCGCGCACGGCCGTGACCGGCGCGATGCGGGCCAGGGCGTCGAGGACCTCGGGGGCGCCGATATCGCCGGCGTGCACGATGCGCTCGACGCCGGCCAGCGCGGCCAGCGCCTCGGGCCGCACGAGGCCGTGCGTGTCGGAGATCACGCCGAGGGTGTGAACGCGGGAAGCCATCGGGGGTTGCCCTGGGGGTCGGGCGCCACCGCGAGCGGCCGCAGGCGCACCCGCTGCCCGCGCGCGACGCGCGCGGGCTCGGCGTCGACCAGGACGGCGAAGATCCGGTGGCCGCCGACGGTCACCACCGCGAACACGCGGGGGCCGGCGAAGCCGGTCGGCAGCCCGGCGTCCTGCACCGTGAAGGCGTGGACGGTGCCCTCGGGCGGCAGGTCGACCCAGGCGTACTCGTCGCTGGTGCACTCCGGGCAGAACCCGCGCGGCGGCCACGCGGTGCGGCCGCAGCGCGCGCACTGCGTCGTGCTCAGCCTGCCCTGCCCCAGGCGCGCGTAGAACTCGTGCAGCTTCGTGAAGTCGGCCGACTCCAGCGGGAACGGATCGACCGCCCGCAGGTAGCTCACTTGCGCACCGGCCACTTGGACTCGATCGACACGCCGGCCCGCCGTACGTGTTCGCGACTCAGCCGCTCCACGCGGTCGTAGAGCGCACGCTCATCGAGGGTCGTCAGCCGGCCCTCGTCCAGCACGACACGCCCGTCGACCAGCACGGTGCGCACGCTGGCGCCGCTCGCGGCATAGACGAGGTTGTTGACGGGGTTCAGGAGCGGACGCCACTCCGGCGTGTCGCGGTCGTAGAGGACGAGATCGGCGCGCTTGCCGGGCTCGATCGAGCCGATCCGCCGCTCCAGCCCCAGCGCCTCCGCCCCCCGCAGCGTGGCCATCTCCAGCACCTGCTCGGCCGGCAGCACACCCACGTCCAGCCGGGCGTCCTTGTAGACCGTCGCGGTCAGGTACATGAGCCGCAGCATGTCGACGTGGTTGGAGCCGTTGGCGCTGTCGCCGCCGAGCGAGACGCACACGCCGGCCTCGACCATCTCGGGGAAGCGGCCGTGGGCGGCCAGGCCCTTGGTGTGCTTGAGCCCGGCCGTCGGGCAGTGCGCGACCTTCACCCCGCGTCGCGCGAGCAGCGCGATGTCGGCGTCGTCCACGTAGACCATGTGGGCGAGCTTGGTGGCCGGGTCCAGCACGCCGAGCGCGTCGAGCCGGGCCAGCGGGATCGTGTCGCGCGTGCGGAGGCGGGGATGTAGCGCCAGGTGCATCATCCCCCAGCCCACGCCATGACGCACGGCCAGCGCCTGGGCGCCCTGGATCAGCGCCTCCGAGCAGGTGCCGAAGCCGAGCAGCAGCGGCCAGGCGCCGAGACGGCCGCCGGCCCGACCGTTGACCTTCTGCAGCACGTCCTCGGTGACGGCGAGCGTCTCGTCGGTGGTCTGCCTCATGCGTCCGCTCTGCCCGTCGAGATCCCACGTCCAGCGGCCGAGGATCGCGCGCATCCCCACCTGCTCGACGGCGTCGGCGACGGCGGCCACGTCGAAGAGCGTCCCAGCCTCGCAGAAGGTCGTGGTGCCGGTGCGGATCATCTCCACGCACGCCAGCAGCGCGGCTGCCTGCTCCTCTTCGGGCGTGACGGTGGAGTAGAGCGGCAGCAGCCAGTCCGGCAGGTACTGCGCGACCGGGATGTCGTCGAGCATCAGCCCGCGGCTGAGATGCTCGGTCAGGTGCACGTGGGTGTCGACGAACCCGGGCGCCACCACGTAACGGTGGCCGTCGATCACGCGGTCGGGCGGGCGGGCCGGGCGGACCGTGGCGGCCGGGCCCACCTGGACGATGTCGCGGCCGTCCACCAGCACCGAGCCGTCGGCGAGGATCCGGCGCTCGGGGTCGAGCGTGAGGACCGTGGCGTGCTCGACGAGGATCATGGGCGCTCGCGCTTGAGCCGCCGGAGCAGCGCGCGGACCTTGTCGGTCTCGAACTCCTCGCGCCGCTCGCCCGCGTAGTCGAAGAAGCCGCGCCCGGTCTTGGGTCCCAGCTCGTTGCGCGCCATCTTCTCCTCGACGAGCCGGGCCGGCTTGAACCGCTCGTCGCCGAGGGCCTCGGTCATGTAGCGGCTGGCCCGGTACAGGATGTCCACCCCGCCCCAGTCGATGAACTCGAAGATGCCGATCGAGGCGTAGCGGAAGCCCATGCCGGCCCGGAACGCCCGGTCGACGTCCTCGGGCGTGGCCACGCCCTCCTCGACCAGCCGTACCGCCTCGTTCATCAGCAGCACCTGCAGCCGGGGGCCGATGAAGCCGGGCGAGTCCTTGCATTTCACCGGCACCTTGCCGAGCCGCTCCAGCAGCGCGAGCGTGCGGGCGATCGTCGCCTCCGACGTCGCCGGCCCTGGCACCACGTCCACCAGCGGAATGACGTGCGCGGGGTTGAGCCAGTGGGCGACCAGGAAGCGCCCGGGCCCGACGATCGCGTCGGCGAGGTGCGAGGGTGAGATCGTCGACGAGCCCGAGGCCACCACCGTCTCAGGCCCCACCACCTGGCCGAGCCGGGCCAGCGCTGTCCGCTTGAGCGTCACCGATTCCGGCAGCGCCTCCTGCACGAACTCGGAGTCGTCGAGCTCGCCCAGGCCGATCCGCTCCTCGATGCGCTCGAGCGCCGCCGCCGAGGCGGCCTCGCCGATGACCTCTTCCTCGACCATGAGCCCGAGATCGCGCATGATCTCCCGCCGGGCGTCGGCCAGCGTCCGCTCGGCGTCGGCCACCGAGCGCCCCTCCTTGACGTCGATCAGCCGCACGCGGCATCCGCCCAGGGCGAACGCCAGCGCGATCTGGCGGCCGATCCGCCCGGGCCCGAGGACCGCGACGGTGTTCACGACGCGACGCGCCCCGCCCGGCACCGGGGCTGGCGAGCCGGGCAGCCCCAGCCGGGCCTGCATGGCTCGCCTGTCGCGGCAAGCTCGCTCCGGGCCCGGCGAGCGCGAGCCCCCCATCCCCCAGAGGGGGCTGGGCCGGAATCGAGTCGACTCGTCGGCGGCGCGCTGGCCGGGCCCTGCGCTCGCGCACGCGACGTCGGCTCGCCATGATGGCCCGGCTGGGGCTGCCCGGCTCGCCACCCCCGGCACCGGGCGACGCGGCCGCTCATGCGGGCTCCCGGCCGTAGATCACCACGACGTGCTCGCCCATCCCGGAGTTGTTGTGCGTCAGGCCGATGGCGGCGGCGGGAACCTGGCGGGCGCCGGCCTCGCCGCGCAGCTGGACGAAGACCTCGGCCGCCTGGGCGACGCCGGTGGCGCCCAGCGGATGGCCGCAGCCGATGAGGCCGCCGCGCGGGTTCACGACGACGTCACCGCCGTAGTCGCTGCGCCCGGCGGCCACGAACGGCCCCGCCTCGCCCTTGGCGCAGAAGCCCAGCTCCTCGTAGGCGATCAGCTCGGCGATCGCGAAGCAGTCGTGCACCTCGGCGAGGTCGACGTCGGCCGGCCGCACGCCGGCCATGCGGTAGGCGGCGTCCCCCGCCCGCTGCAGCGCCGGCCAGCTGGCGTAGTCCTCGGGCAGCGAGGTGAGCTGGAAGCCGTCGAGCGCCTGACCGGTGCCGCGGATCCACACCGGCTCGTCGGTCAGGCTGCGCGCGCGCTCCTCCGAGGCCAGCACGACCGCGGCGGCGCCGTCGGTGATGGGCGAGCACATGTAGAGGCGCAGCGGGCTCGCGATCATCCGAGAGCCGAGCACCTGGTCGAGCGTGGCGCCCCGGTTGAAGTGAGCGTTGGGGTTCTTGCTGGCATGGGTGTGGTTCTTCACGCCCACCTGCGCGAGCTGCTCCTCGGTCGTGCCGTAGTCCGCCATGTGCCGCTGGGCGGCCAGCGCGAAGCAGGGCGGCGCGGTGAGGCCGAAGGCCGCCTCCCACTCGCGGTCCACCCCGGTGCCCATGTTCAGGATCGCCTCGTCCCCGGTCGGCTGGTTGAGCTTCTCCACGCCGAGCACCATCACCAGCTCGGCGAGGCCGGCGGCGATGAACGCGTAGGCGTAGCGGATGCCGACGGTGCCCGAGGCGCACATGTGCTCGGTCCGCGCGCTGAGCGTGCTCGGCCTGATCCCCAGCGCCTCGGCGGCCAGCGAGGAGATGTGGCTCTGGAACGCCGTGCGCTCCGGCATCACGGAGCCCACCACCAGGCCGTCGAGGTCCCGCGGCTTCACGGCCGGCACCGAGTCGAAGCACGCCTTGCCCGCTTCCCAGATCAGGTCCCGGTAGGACGCCTTGCGCACACCGAACTTCGAGACCCCCGCGCCGACCAGCGCGACCTTCCTCATGGCATCTCCCCTCGCAGCCGCCGGGCGGCGTACGGGTGGCCGCGCCCCTCGGCGATGGCGAGGGCGGTCCGGCCATCGTCCGCCCGGACCTCGACGGCGGCGCCGTGGGCGAGCAGCACGTTGATCAGCGCGAACGATAGCGCCCGCACGTCGGCCCCCGCCTTCAGCAGCGCATCCACGGCGTCGCCGTGGCCGAAGTGCGCCGCCAGGTGCAGGGCCGGCCAGCCGTCGGCGCTGCGGCCGGCGAGCGCGGCGGGATCGGCCTGGACTGCTGCCCGCACGGCGGCCGGGTCGCCGATCGCCGCCGCCTCGAACAGGGTCAGCGCCGGGCGCTGGGCCAGGAGCGCCTCGAGCTCCTCGGTCCGTCCCCGGTACACCGCGGTCAGGATGGGCGTGGGTGCTCCCATGTCAGCTCCCCGTGACGAACTCGCGGATGAGCCGTGTGATCAGCTCGGGCTGCTCGTGCACGACCCAGTGCGAGCCCTCGGGAATGCGACGGACGGTGAGATTGCGCACGTGCGTGTCGAGTCCTTCCAGGTTCCCGACCCCGAGGGCCTTGTCCTGCTCGCCCCAGATCACCAGCGTCGGCACCTCCAGCACCGGCAGGTTGTCGGCGGCGGACAGGCTGCGGGCGGGCTCCCCTTCCGTCGGGGGGCCGACCCGGGCTGCGCGATAGTAGTTGAGGCCGCCGGTGAGCGCGCCAGGGCGCGACCACGCGTCCAGGTACATCCGGCGGTCCTCGTCGTCGAACCGCGTGTGCCACACCTCGCCCAGGGCCCGGCGCAGCGCCTTGTGGCCGTCGGCGGCGAGGACGGCCTCGGCCTCGGGACGGCGGAACAGGAGCATGTACTGGCTGGCCGCCTGCTGGGCGGGATTCTCGCGCAGCTCGCGCGCGAAGACGGCCGGGTGCGGCGCGTTGACGATGACGAGCCGCTCGAGCATGCCCGGGTGCATCAGCGCGAAGACCCATGCGACCGCCCCGCCCCAGTCGTGGCCGACCAGCGTGAAGCGCCGGTGCCCGAGGTGCGCGGCCAGCGCGCGCACGTCCTCGACCAGGTGGGGCACGGCGTAGGCGTCCACGCCCTCGGGCTTGGCCGACAGGTTGTGGCCGCGCAGGTCGGGTGCCACGGCGAGGTGGTCGCGGCCAAAGTCCGCCAGCTGGCGGCGCCACTCGTACCAGAACTCGGGGAAGCCGTGCAGGAAGAGCACGAGCGGTCCCGCGCCGGTCGCCGCGTAGTGCAGGCGCACGCCGTTGACGTCGGCCTCGGCGTGGCGGATCTCGACGCTCATGCGAAGGCTCCTCCCCGGTCCCAGTCCAGCTCGCGCCCGATGACCACCTTCAAAATCTCCGAGGTCCCGCCGCCCGGCAGCAGGAAGCGCGCGTCACGGAAGTACCGCTGGGCGGGGTACTCCATCGCCAGCCCGTAGGAGGCGAAGATGCGGGCGGTCTCGTCGGTCACCCGCACGGCCATCTCCGAGGCGAACAGCTTGGCCATCGCCGCCTCGCGCCCGATCGGCTTGCCGGCGTCGAGCCGGGCGGCGGCCTGGTAGGTCATCAGCGTGGCCGCCTGCAGCGCGGTCAGCATGTCGGCCAGCTTGAACGCGATCGCCTGATGCTCGCCGATGGGCTTGCCGAACGCCACGCGCTCGCGCGAGTAGCGCAGCGCGGCCGCGTAGGCCGCGCGCGCCAGCCCGACGGAGAGCGCCGCCGTCATGACGCGGATCTCGGCCAGGATAGCGCCGATCTTGTCCACGCCGCCCGTGTCGCCGCCGAGGAGGAACTCGTCCGGCACCTCCACGTCTTCGAGCAGGATCTCGCCGGTCACCGACGCCCGCACCGCCATCTTGTCGATGGATTTTCCGAGCGTGATCCCGCGCATGGCCGCGCGGTCCAGCAGGAACAGCGCGATGTTCCTGAGCCCGCGCTCGCCGGTCGTCTTGGCGGCGACCGTCAGCAGGTCGGCCACCGGCGCGTTGGTGACCCACGTCTTCGTCCCCCGCAGCACCCAGCCGTCGCCGCGCCGCTCGGCCCGCGTCGTGATGTTGCCGACGTCGGAGCCGGCGTTGGGCTCGGTGAGCGCGAACGTGGCGACCAGGTCGCCCCGCAGCGCCGGCGCCAGGTACTTCACCCGCAGCGTCTCCGAGCCGTACTTGAAGACGAAATAGGTGCCCATGAGCGACTGCATGGCCGCCGCCGCCGCCACCGACAGCGAGCCCCGCGCCAGCTCCTCGGCGAACAGGCAGTAGGTGACCATGCCGGCATCGGCGCCGCCGTACCGCTCGGGGTAGCGCAGCCCGAGCCAGCCCTGGGCGCCGAGCCGCTTGAACAGCTCGCGGGGGAACTCGCCGCGCTCGTCGAGGGCGTCGGCCTGCGGCGCGATCTCGGCATCCACGAACCGCGCGACGGTGCGCCGGAACTCCTCCTGCTCGGGCGTGAAGAAGATCACCCGCGCCTCCGGCCGGCGCGCAGTGCGGCCGTGGCCGGCTCGTCCACGCGCAGGTCGTATCCCGTCCCCGCGATGATCACGCCGTACTCCTCGCGGGCGGCGTCCACCGAAACGTACTCGTCGAGCACGTCCTCCAGCACCCGGGCCGGGTCCCGCTCGAGCGGGTCCCCGTAGCCACCGGCGCCGGACTGCTGGAACGATATGACAGCGCCGTAGGCGAACTCGCGCGACGCCTTGCCGTGAACCAGCTGCTCGTCCGGGCCCGGATCGAGGACCGTTCGGGCCCGCGTGCCCGGCTTGCCCCCGAACAACCCGTACGGCTCGAACGTCTGCCGCTCCGACAAGTTGGTCAGCTTGCCCTCGTCGGCGAGGAAGCGCATGTCCCGGCGGACGCCGCAGCCGCCCCGGAACCGCCCCGCCCCCGCCGAGTCGGGGATGAACCCGAAGCGCTCGATGACGACCGGCTGGGCGGCCTCTTGCGCCTCCACCGGGATGTTGGAGGCGTTGAACGCCCACGACATGCCCTCGCAGCCGTCCTTCGTCGCCCGGGCGCCGGTGCCCGACAGGACCAGCTCGTACGCGACGAAGCGGCGCCCCCGGGCCCGGTCCCAGCCGCCGAACGTCGGGTTGGCGAAGTGCGAGGCCGCGGCCGCCACGCGCTCGGGCACGGCCGGCGCCAGGGCGCCCAGCACGGCCTCGAACGTGCGGTAGCAGATGATCGCGCGCGGCCCTCCCCCGGCCGGCGGCCGCGGATTGAGGAACGAGCCCTCGGGCGCCGTCACCGTGACCGGGCGCAGGGCGCCCTCGTTCATGGGGCCGAGCGGGTCGGTGAGACACTTCACCGCCGCGTACGCGTACGAGCGCGTGTAGTTGATGTACGAGTTCATGCCCGAGGCGGTCTGGGGGCTCGAGCCCGCGTAGTCGATGGTGATGTCATCGCCGGCCACGGTGACCGTGACCGCCACCCGCAGCGGGTCGGTCCCGGGGCCGTAGTCGTCGAGGAAGTCCTCGAACCTGTAGACGCCGTCCGGGATCTCGCGGATCGCCGCCCGCATGCTGGCCTCGCTGCGGGCGATGATCTCGTCCATGGCGGCGGCGACGGTCGCGCGGCCGTGGCGCTCGACCAGCTCGATCAGGCGCAGCTCGCCGACGCGCAGCGCGCTGCGCTGGGCGCGCAGGTCGCCCAGCACCTTGTCGGGCGTGCGGGTGTTGGCGGCGATGAGGCCCACCACGCCCTCCTGCTCCTGGTACTCCCGCCAGACCTTGGTGGGCGGGATGCGCAGGCCCTCCTGGAAGTAGTCGAAGATCCCCTCGACGCCCTGGCTGCCCGGCCGCGAGCCGCCCACGTCGGTGTGGTGCACGATGTTCACGGTGAACCCGACCAGGTGCCCCTCGTGGAAGGCCGGCTGGGTGATGAAGAAGTCGGGAAAGTGGCCGGAGCCGAGCAGCGGATCGTTCAGGAGAATCGCGTCGCCCGGCCGCAGCGTCTCGACCGGGTGGGCGGCGAGCGCGTTGCGCACCGCGGCCGACATCGCCCCCATGTGGCCGGGAGAGTACGGGCCCTGCGCCACCATGCGGCCGCGGGCGTCGAACACGGCCACCGAGAAGTCCTGCCCCTCGCGCGCCTGCTCGGAGTAGGCCGTCTTGTGCACGGTGGTGCCGACCTCCACCGCGATCGACTGCAGCGCGCCCCACACGACGCCGAGCGTGATCGGATCGAGCCGCGCCGGCGTCACTGGAGGACCTCGTCGGCTCGCGCCAGCAGCGTCTGGGGGATGAGCTCGACCCTCGTCGGCTGCTCCATCGGGAGGTCAGCCGGCCGGGCGCCCTCGAGGATCTTGTCGACGAAGATCGGCGCGCGCCGGAAGAGGTCGGCAACCGCCCCGTGGACTCCGCGACGCCTCACTGCGCGCCGACCTCCACGATCAGGTTCGCGTACTCGTCGACCGTGGCGACCGCGCCGGGCGGCAGCACCGACGTCGATTCGCGCTCCTCGACGATGGCGGGCCCCGCGAGCTGCATGCCGGCCGCCAGCCCGTAGCGGTCGTGGACCGGGCAGTCGACCCAGCCGCCGGCCTCCGGAAAGTATGCGCGCCGGCGGCCCTTGACGACGCCGGCCGCGGGCGACGTCGCGGCCTTGGGCAGGGTCACGCGTGGGGTGCCGCCGATCGCCGAGAGCTTCCAGGTCACCGCCTCGACCGGCTCGGCCGGCTGGGCGTAGCCGTAACGCGCGGCGTAGATCTCGTCGAACGCGGCACGCACGCGCGCCAGCGCGGCGGCGTCCAGGGGTCCGGCGGGCACGGGCACCGTCAGCTCGTAGCCCTGGCCGGCGTAGCGCGCGTCCACGGCGCGGGCGAGCGTGGCCTCGCCGCCGGCGGCGGCCTCGCGCACGACCTCCAGCGCCTGGCCGGCCATCTCCGCGTACATCGCGTCGAGGCGGGCGGGCTCGAGCGCGTCGAGCCGGCGTACGTAGGTGCGGGCGACGTCGAAGCGCACCTCGGCGGCGAGGAGCCCGATGGCCGCGGTGACGCCGGCTGCCGCCGGCAGGATCACGCGCGGGATACCGAGCGCCCGGGCCAGGCGGCAGCCGTGCACCGGGCCCGAGCCGCCGAACGCGACCAGCGTGAGGCCGCGCGGATCGCGCCCGCGCTCGATCGACACCACGCGCGTGGCCAGCTCCATGTTGGTGTTGACGATGGTGTGGATGCCCCAGGCCGCCTCGTCGACCGACAGCCCGAGCGGACGCGCGAGCTGGTCCTCGATGGCGCGGACGGCGCCGCCCGGGTGCAGGCGCAAGGCGCCGCCGGCGAAGTACTCCGGGTTCAGATAGCCGAGCGCGAGGTCCGCGTCGGTGACGGTGGGCTCGCGGCCGCCGCGGCCGTAGCAGACCGGCCCCGGCGTCGACGAGGCGCTCTCGGGCCCGACGGCGATGACGCCCAGGCGCGGGCGCGCGATCGAGCCGCCGCCGGCACCGATCTCGACCAGGTCGAGCGCCTGGATGTTCATCGGCAGCCCGCTCCCCGGCGCGTTGTTCACGCGATGCAGCTCGAAGGCGGTCGTCGTGAACGGCCGGCCCCCCTCGATCAGGGCCAGCTTGGCGGTGGTGCCTCCCATGTCGAAGGCGACGAGGTCGCGGTGGCCGGTCAGCTCGCCGTAGACCCCCGCCATCAGCGCGCCGGCCGCCGGCCCCGACTCGATCATCCGGACCGGGTGGCGCTCCATGGCCTCGGCGGTCGCCACGCCGCCCGCGGACTGCATGACGAAGAGCCGCCCCTGGTAGCCGCGCTCGCCCAGGGCCGCCCGCAGCCCGCGCAGGTAATCGCGGACGGCCGTCATCACGTAGGCGTTGACCACCGTGGTCGAGGTGCGCTCGTACTCGCGGAAGGTCGGCGAGACCTCGTGCGAGAGCGTGACGGCCAGGCCCGGCGCCTCCTCGGCGGCGAGCGCGGCCAGCCGCTTCTCGTGGACGGGATTGAGGTAGGCGTGGAGCAGGCACACCGCCAGCGTGGTCACGCCGCGGGCGGCCAGCGCCCGGATGGCCCGGCGGGCATCCGCTTCGTCGAGCGGCGTGCGGACCGAGCCGTCGGCCAGCACACGCTCGGTGACCTCGCCGATGAAACGGCGGGCGATGAGCGGCGGCGGCTTTTCGATCTGCAAGTCGTAGACCTGGTAGCGCTTCTCGCGCCCGATGATCAGCACGTCGCGGAAGCCCCGCGTCATGAGCAGCCCGACGCCGCGCGCCTTGCGCTCGAGGACGACGTTGGAGCCGAGCGTGGTGCCGTGCACGGCCTGGCTCAGGTCGGTCCACCCCACGCCGGCCCGCTCCACCAGCTCGTCGAGCCCGGTCAGGCAGGCCGCCGAGGGGTCGGGATACGTCGTCAGCCGCTTGCCGGTGGTCAGCTCGCCCGACGGGGCCTGCAGCACGAAGTCGGTGAACGTGCCTCCGACGTCGAAGCCCACGCGATACGCCACGCGCTCAGCTCCGGCGCTCCGAGCGGGCGAGCGCGACGCGATAGGGATAGCGGCGTCCGGTCTGGTAGGTGAGGGCGTACTCGACCGGCTCGCCGTTGGCCGCGAAGTAGATCCGCTCGAACAGCAGGAGCGGGGAGCGGGCGCGCAGCTGGAGCAGCTCGGCCACCGAGCGTGGCGCCAGGGCGGCGTCGACCATCTGCTCCATGAACTTGATCGGCGTGCCGGTGTGGCGCTCGAGCAGCGTGATGAGCGAGGCCTTGGAGAGGTCCTCGTCGGCCAGGGCCAGGCCGATGGCCGGGGGCAGCCAGGCGGTGACGTGCTGGAACGGCCCGGCGTCCGAGTGACGGACGCCGAAGATGCGGTACGCGCTCGAGCCCGGCGGCAGCCGCAGCGCGTGGGCGATGTTGGCGGGCATCGGCGCCAGCTCGCGGGCGAGGAGCTTGAACCAGGTCTCGAGCCCCAGCGAGATCATGTCGTCGATCGAGCCGATCACGCGCAGCCGCCGGTCGTTGCCGGCTGCGGCGGTGGCGAACGTGCCCCGCCCGGCGTGGCGGTAGAGCCGCCCCTCCTGCACCAGGACGTCCAGCGCCTGGCGGATCGTGGGCCGGCTGACCCGGAACTTCGCGCACAGGGCGTGCTCGGAGGGAATCCGCTCGCCTTCGCCCTTGAGGTCGCGGCGGACGGCGTCGGCGATCTGCAGATACCGCGGGACGCCGGGGCGAAAGTTCACCGTTCAGGAGCCTCCGCTGTCAGGATGTCTGGACATGTAACACCCTGAACGTCCCCGGGTCAACCGTGGGCTGACCAAATTGCGGCGGGCCGGGGCTCAGAGCGCGCCGAGCAGATCGCGCGCGATCACGACGCGCTGGATCTGGTTGGTGCCCTCGTAGATCTGCGTGATCTTCGCGTCGCGCATGAAGCGCTCGACGGGGTACTCGCGCGTGTAGCCGTAGCCGCCGAAGACCTGCACGGCGTCGGTCGTCACCCGCATCGCCGCGTCGGCGGCAAAGCACTTGGCCATCGAGGACTCCAGCGCGGTGCCGGTGACGCCGCGGTCGATCAGCGCGGCGGCGTGATGCACGAGGAGCCGGGAGGCGTGCACCTGCATCGCCATGTCCGCGAGCATGAACTGGATGCCCTGGAACTCGGCGATGGGCCGGTCGAACTGCCGGCGCTCCTTCGCGTAGCCGACGGCGGCGTCGAGCGCCGCCTGCGCGATGCCGACGGCCTGGGCGCCGACCGCCGGCCGGGAGCGGTCCAGCGCGCCGAGCGCGACACGGAAGCCCTGTCCTTCGTCGCCGAGGCGGTTGTCGACCGGCACCTCGCAATCCGTCAGGTGGATCGCCACCGTGGGCGAGCCGCGGACACCCATCTTGCGTTCGTGCTTGCCCAGCGCGAACCCGGGGAAGGTCGGCTCGACCAGGAAGGCGGTCACGCCCTGGTGCCCGCGCCCGCGATCCACGGTGGCGAAGAGCGTGACGACACCGGCGCGGCTGCCGTTGGTGACCCACATCTTCGTGCCGTTGAGGAGATAGCGGTCGCCCCGGCGCACGGCGGTGGTCGTCATCGCGGCGGCGTCGGAGCCCGCGCCCGGCTCGGAGATCGACAGCGCGGCGGTGATCTCGCCGGCGGCCAGCCGCGGCAGGTAGCGCCGCTTCTGCGCCTCGGTGCCGTGGGAGACGAGGGGATAGCCGGCGGCGTACTGCACGAGGTAGATCACCGCGGTGGAGGCGCAGGCCCACGCGATCTCCTCGACGGCCAGGCAGAACGCCAGCGCCCCGAGCCCGGCGCCGCCGTGCGCCTCGGGAACGTAGAGGCCCATGAGCCCGGCCCGCGAGAGCTGGCGCAGCGACTCCTCGGGGTAGGCCTCGCGCTCGTCGACCTCGGCGGCCAGCGGCGCCACCCGCTCCCGCGCGATCGCCCGGGCCAGGTCGCGCGCCTGCCGCTCTTCCTCGCTCAGCCAGAAAGCGTCGTGCATCCTCAGGATTATCCTCCCACTTGACGCTCGCTCAACCCCTGCCGCATGATGGCGCCTCGCACCCGGAGCCGAGGACGCCTCCACCGACCGTGCCACGTAGCGAGAGGAGGCCTACATGCCAACCGTCAGGATGAAGAAGCGCCTCGCTGCCACGTTCACCGTGCTCGTGGTGCTGCTCGCCGCCGGCCTCTACGCCGTCGCCCAGCAGCCCTACCAGCTCAGCCCGATGGACGAGACCAAGCGCGACCGCGCCGTCTCGGTCGCCGGCGCCCGGTATCACGTGCTGCCGGCCACTCTGGCGACGACCCAGTGGGGCTGGATCGACCCGGCCGAGCCGCCGAAGCTGACCGTCAACTCTGGTGACACCGTGGCGATCGAGACGATGATGCACGCCCACAACGCCATCCAGCCCGGCTCGACCATGGACGACATCGTCAAGCTGCGGGTGGCCAACCCCGGGGGCGGGCCCCACTCGGTGACCGGCCCGATCTACGTCAACGGGGCCGAGCCCGGCGACACGCTGGAGATCCGCATCAAGAAGATCGTGCCCAAGGCGTTCGGGACCAACTTCCATCTCCCCGGCGCCCAGTTCCCGACCGTGGGCCAGCTCGCCCCCGAGTTTCCGCAGGGCTTCGTCCGCTACTACTACCTGGACCTGGACAAGCGCCAGGCCGAGTTCAAGCCGGGCGTCGTGATCGACCTGCAGCCGTTCCCCGGCATCCTGGCCGTCGCTCCCGATCCCACTGAGCCCAAGGAGAAGGCCGGGCCGCCCATCAAGGACGCCAGGGGGCGAACGAGCACGCTGCGGCCGTGGAAGAACGGCTCGAACATGGACATCAACGAGCTGCAGGAAGGCACCACGATCTTCCTGCCGGTGTTCGTCAGGGGCGCGCTCATCTGGACGGGCGACTCGCACTGCCGCCAGGGCAACGGCGAGGTGAACCTCACGGCGCTCGAGTGCGCCTATCGCGAGATCGTGCTCCAACCGATCGTCCGCAAGGACCTCAAGGTCGACTGGCCGCGCATCGAGTCGGGCACACACTGGATCATGATGGCGTTCGACGAGGATTTGGACGAGGCGATGAAGCTCGCCGTCCGCGAGACGGTGGGCTTCCTGGCCGGCCAGAAGATGGTGCCGATGAGCCGGGACGAGGCGTACGCGCTGACCTCGATGGTCGGCGACTGCCGCGTCACCCAGGTGGTGGACATCCGCAAGGGTGTGCACTGCATGATCCCCAAGGCGATCTTCGCCAAGAAGTAGCCGCGGTGGCCGCGCGCGCCCGGCTGCTCGCGGCCACGCTGGCCCTGTCGCTGGCCGCGGCTCGGCTGGCAGAGGGGGCCGACGCCCCCCTCTCGTCGCTCCCGGCCGGCGAGAGCAGTGGCCTGCTGCCCATCGTCACGACCACGACCGATCTCAAGGCGCTCGTCGAGGCGATAGGCGGCGACCGTGTCGCCGTCGACAGCCTGGCGCCCCCGTACCACGACCCCCACGCGATCGACGTGAAGCCCGGCCAGATCGTGCGGCTGCGCGGCGCGGCCCTGCTCGTCCGCATCGGTCTCGACCATGAGCCATGGCTCAGGCGTGTGCTCACCACCATCGGCGACCCGGCGCTGGCGCCGGGGGGTCGGCGTGACCTCGACCTGTCGCGCGGGGTGGCCCTGCTGCAGACGGAGACGCCGCGCCTGCGCGATGACCGCGCCACCCCCCACCTGCACGGCCTCGGCAACCCGCACTACTGGCTCGATCCCGAGAACGCGCGGCCGATGGCGGCGGGGATCGCGGCCGCGCTCGGGCGCCTGCGGCCGGACGCGCGCGCGTACTTCGACGAGCGGCGACGGCGCTTCCTGGCGAGCCTGGACACCGGGCTGCTGCGCTGGCGGGCGGCGCTGGCGCCCCATCGCGGCGCCCGCCTCGTCGCGGTGCACGACACCTGGGCGTACTTCGCCGCCCGCTTCGGGCTCACGGTCGTCGCCACCGTCGAGCCCCACCCCGGCGTCCCGCCCTCGCCGGCAGCGCTGGCCGCGCTCGTGGAGCGCATGCGGGCCACCGGCGTGCGCGTGCTCGTGGCCGAGCCGTATGCGAGCGCCGCCCTCGTCCGCCAGATCGCCGGCGCGACGGGCGCCCGCGCGGTCACGCTCGTCCCGTCGGTCGGCGGCGAGCGCGGCGCCGACGACTACCTGGCGCTCTTCGACCTCAACGTCGCCCGGCTGGCCGAGGCGCTGGCGGCGGCCGCCACGTGATCGACCTCCTCGCGCTGCCGTTCCTCGCATGCCTGATCCTCACCGGCATCCACGCCTACCTGGGCCTGCACGTGCTGGCCCGCGGCGTGATCTTCGTGGACCTCGCCCTCGCCCAGGTCGCCGCGCTCGGCCTCACCGTCGCGCTCTTGGGCGGCCATCCTCCCGCGAGCCCGGCCGCGTACTGGTACGCGCTCGCCTTCGCCGTCGCCGGCGGCCTGCTCTTCGCCGTCACCCGCGTGCGGCAGGCCCCGATCCCCCAGGAGGCGATCATCGGGATCGTGTACGCGGTCTCGGCGGCGCTCACCGTGCTCGTCGTGGACCGCGCGCCGCAGGGCTCCGAGCACATCAAGCAGCTCCTCGTTGGGTCGATCCTCACCGTCAGCCCCGCCGACGTGGCCGCGCTGGCGGCGCTCTACACGGCGGTCGGCGTCGTGCACTGGTGGGCGCGGCGCCCGCTGCTGGCCATCTCGTTCGCCGCCGAGCCGGACGCCGGCACCCGTGTCGTCGGCTGGGACGCGCTCTTCTACGCCTCGTTCGCGCTGGTCGTCACCAGCTCGGTCCGCCTGGCCGGGGTGCTCCTCGTGTTCTCCTTCCTGGTGGTGCCGGCCGCGATCGCGGCCCTGCTCGCGCGCGGCGTCGGGGCGCGCCTGGCGCTCGGCTGGGCCGCCGGGGCGCTGGTGAGCGCGGCCGGCCTTCTCGCCTCCTATCGCTGGGACCTGCCGACCGGGGCCACCGTGGTCGCGGCGTTCGGCGCGGCGCTGGCCGTGACGGCGACCGCCCGCGGGGGTCGCGCCGTCGTGGCGGTGGTCAGCGCGCGCGGCCCGGCGGCGCTGGCGCCGGCGGCGGCCGTGCTCGCCGTGCTCGTCGCCCTGGCCGGCGCGCTCCTGGCGGCGCTGCCGGGAATGGACCATCCCTGGCTCGACGCCATCGAGCGGGCGGCGCCGTCGGTCCAGGAGACGTTCCTCACGCCGGCCGAGCGCGCGGTGCGGCGCGCCAGTCTCGCCTCGATCGACCGCGACGAGGCACAGCTTCGCGAGGCGCGGGCACTGGCCCGCGACGTCCAGTGGGGAGCCCGGACTCTCGACGACGCGCAGCGGCACCGCCTCGCGCAGTTCCTGGCCGGGCGCGGCGAGATCGCCGCCGGCGATCGCCTGGTGCTGGGCACGCTGCGCGGCATGGCGCGCGAGCGCCAGCGCTGGCGGCTCGGCCTCCCGCTGGCCGCCGTCGGCGCCGGCCTCGCGGTGGCGCTGGCGCGCCGTCGCCCATTTAGAAGGCTTGGACAGCATGACGCTGGGCGGTAGCGAGCCACGGCGACACGATCTGTTCGGCTGTTCACGGGAGCCCGCTGATTGTAGACTCGGCAACATGCGCTCGCGGTCAGCGGACAATGTGTTCCATGGATGATTCAGTCTTCGTAACGAGAGTCGTCTTGAAGAACTATCGAAGCATCGCAGGTTGTGATGTCACCCTCGGTCGGCTGGTCTTCCTGGTCGGTCCGAACGGCGCCGGTAGAGCAATTTTCTCGATGCCCTCGACTTCGTTGCCGACTCGCTACGTTCGTCCCTTGACCACGCACTGAGAGACCGGAGCGGTATCACTGAAGTCCGCCGCAGGTCGCGCGGTCATCCAACGCACTTCGGCATTCGCCTGGATTTTCGGCTGCGGTTCAGAAGGGCGTTATGGATTCAGAATTGGAGCCAAACCGCCGGGAGCGTTCGAGGTGCAGCAGGAAGAATGTGTCGTCGCTGCGCGGCTACGTTCGCCGCTGTTCGATCTCGGGGCGCCGACTGCCACGACAGGACACTATTTCGTCTCGTAGGTGTAGAAGCCGCGGCCGGACTTGCGGCCGAGGTGGCCGGCCATCACCATGCGCTTGAGCAGGGGGGGCGGGGCGTAGCGCGGCTCGCGGAACTCCTCGAACATCACCTCGGCCACGTACATCGTGGTGTCGAGGCCGACCAGGTCGAGCAGCGTGAACGGCCCCATCGGATGGCCGCAGCCGAGCTTCATGGCCGCGTCGATGTCCTCCAGCGAGGCCAGGCCGCCCTCGTAGACGCGGATGGCGTCGAGCAGGTAAGGCACGAGCAGCCGGTTGACGATGAAGGCGGTCGCGTCCTTGACCTGCACGGGGACCTTGCCGACGCCGCGCACGAACTCCGTGGCCGTCTTCACGGCCGCCTCGTCGGTGAGGATCGTGCGGACGACCTCGACCAGCCTCATGAGGGGCACCGGGTTGAAGAAGTGCATGCCCACCACCTGCCCGGGCCGCCGTGTGGCCGCCGCCATCGCCGTCACGTTGCACGACGAGGTGTTGGTGGCCAGCAGGGCTTCCGGCCGGCAGATGCGGTCGAGCTTGGCGAACGTCTCGTTCTTCAGCGCCTGGTTCTCGGTCATGGCCTCGATCACCAGATCGCAGGCCTCGAGATCCTCCAGCCGCGTCGTGCCCGCGATCCGCGCGAGTGTCTCGTCCCTGGCCTTCGCCTCGAGCTTGCCCCGGGCGGCCAAGCCCTCCAGTGTCTCGCGCAGGCGGCCGAGGCCGCGCTTGACCAGCTCGTCGTCGGCCTCCACGAACAGCACGGAGTGGCCCGCCTGGGCCGCGACCTGGACGATGCCCGCGCCCATGAGCCCGCACCCGATCACGCCGAGGTTGCTCATGTCGTCGCCGACCTCAACGACGCCGGCCGGGGCGCGGCGGCGGCTCGAAGAACTCGCCGCCGGGCGGGCAGTCGTGCCGGATGATGATCGTCGTGT
This sequence comes from Candidatus Methylomirabilota bacterium, assembly GCA_035762565.1. GTDB lineage: Bacteria > Methylomirabilota > Methylomirabilia > Rokubacteriales > CSP1-6 > AR5. Next base: position 27,015 of record DASTOJ010000131.1, read on the forward strand.
TGCCGTAGCGGATGCTCCCATCGGGCTGCACCACCGGCTCCAGCGGCTTGCTGGCCGGCGCCGGCCCGGGGGTCCGGAGCGACTCGTCGAAGGCGCGGTCGCGGCCCACTGCCGGCGGCTTCGTCATGTCGAGGATGATCGAGGGCGTGATCGGCGTCTTCGCCTCCTCGTGGGCGGCGGCGACGGCCGGGAGCCCCAAGAGCAGCAGCGCGGGAATCCATCTCTGCATGATGCGTGTGCCCCTCTGAATCAGTCGTAAATGATCAGCGAGTGAAGCGGATAGCCCTTGAGCTTCTCGCGCCCCTTGAGGAAGGCCAGCTCGATCATGAACGCCACGCCCATCACGCGCCCGCCCAGCTGCTCGACCAGGCGCAGGGTGGCGGCCATGGTGCCGCCGGTGGCCAGCAGATCGTCGACCGCGAGCACCCGCTGCCCCGTGGTGATGGCGTCCTCGTGCATGGCCAGCGCGTCCCGCCCGTACTCCAGCTCGTACTCGACCTCCACCGTCTTGCCCGGCAGCTTGCCCAGCTTGCGCACGGGCACGAAGCCGGCGTTGAGCTGATGGGCGATGGCGCCGCCGAAGATGAAGCCGCGCGACTCGACGCCGACCACCAGGTCGATGCGGTCGTGCTGGTAGCGGCTGGCCAGCGCGTCCACGGCGAACCGCCACGCCGGGCCGTCGCGGAGCAAGGTGGTGATGTCCTTGAAGAGGATGCCCTCGGTCGGGAAGTCCTTGATGTCGCGGATCTTGGCGCGCAGCGCGGCGACGTCCATGCCCGGCATACTAGATGATCCTTGCCGCAGCGCGCAAGGTCAGGCGCCGTCGAGACGGGCGATGGCGTCGGGCAGGCCGGCCAGGGTGGGTACGACGGCATCGGGGCGCCGGGCGCCGAGCGTCTCGGGCGCGGCCCGCGTCACCTGCACGACCCGCATGCCGGCGACGCGCGCGCCGTACACGTCGAGGACGGGGTCGTCCCCCACGTGCACGGCCGCTTCCGCCGGCACGCCCAGCGCGCGGAGCGTGAGCGCGAAGATCTCGGCGGCGGGCTTGCGCACGCGCACCTCGTCGGAGAAGGTCGTGTGCGCGAAGCACGCGAGCAGGCCGAACTGCTCCAGCAGCTTGCGCAGCGTCGTGCCCGGCGTGCGCATCGTGTTGGACAGCACGGCCAGCGCGAAGCCCTGCGTCCGCAGCTGCTCCAGCGCCGGGCGGGCGCCGGCATCCACGGCCGGCGGCACCAGCAGCACCGGCCGCGCGTAGGCGTCGATCAGCGCGGTCATGGCGTCGGCGGGCATGCGGGCGGGCAGGCCACGGTCGACGGCGGCCAGGATGGCGCGCACGTGCTCGACGACGGGCACGTCCCTGTCCTCGGCCCACACGCGACCCAGGAAGGATCCGGACACCTCGTAGGCGCGGTCGAGCGCGCCGGCGCTCACGCTCACGCCGATGCCGCTCAGGATCGTTTCGAAATCGGCCATCCGCCGCCGCTTGTAGCGGTTGTCGCTCGAGGGGGGGTCGAAGAGCAGCGTGCCCCAGAGATCGACGGTGACGGCGCGGATCTTCAGCGGGGGGCCTCGAAGCGCGGCGGCCGCTTCTCCAGGAAGGCGGCGGCGCCCTCCCGGGGCTCGCCGGTGGCGTAGGCGGCGGCGAACGCCGGGATGCCGGCCCGGATCGCGGCGGGCAGATCGCTCTCGCGCCAGCGGACGATGAGCTGCTTCTGCAGCCGCACCGCGCCCGGGGCGCAGGCGGTCACGGCGGCGACCGTCTCCTGGACGGCGGCGTCGAGGTCCGCGCGCGCCACCACGCGGTTGACGAGGCCCCACGCCAGCGCCTGCGGGGCGCCGATGGGCGCACCCGTGAGCAGCAGCTCGGCCGCGCGGCCGGCACCGATCAGCGGCGGCAGCAGCGCGGCCTGGATCACCGACGGCACGCCGACGCGGACCTCCGGCAGGCCGAGCGTCGCCTCGGCGGCGGCCACGCGCAGGTCGCAGGCCAGGGCCAGCTCGAATCCGGCGCCGAGCGCGTGGCCGTTGACGGCGGCGATGACCGGGACGGGCGCGCGATGGACGGCCTCGATGGCGTCGTGCAGGCCGCTGATGAGAGCGGTGGCGGCGGCCTCGTCGAGGTCGCGCAGCACCCGGACGTCCATGCCGCCGGTGAACGCTCGGCCGGTCCCGGTCACCACGGCCAGGCGCACGGTGGGGTCGGTCGCCAGGGACTGGAAGGTCGAACGGATCGCGGCGATGAGGCCGGGCTCGAGCAGGTTCAGCGGCGGGCGATCGAGCGTGCACCAGACGGCGCCGCCGCGCCGCTCGACGCGGAGGGCGGCCCCGGCCATCAGTACCGGCGCATCGAGGGATCGACGGTGCGGGCCCAGAGGTCGACGCCGCCGCTGAGATTGCGGACGCTCGTGAAGCCGAGCGAGCGCAGGTACTCGGCCACGGCGGCGCTGCGCACGCCCGCGTGGCAGTAGACGACGATGTCGTCCTCGCGGTTCAGCTCGTCCACGCGCAGCTCGATCTCCTCGAGGGGGATGTGCACGGCGTTGGGCAGCCGGCAGAGCTTCGTCTCCCAGTCCTGCCGCACGTCGAGCAGCAACGGGGCCTGGCGGCCGTCCAGCCGGGATTTCAGCTCCTGGGGGCTGATCTCGCTCATCGGCTCTCGCGCATCAGCGCGGGGCCGGCCGCCCGACCAGGAACTCGGCGAGCCAGGCGTTGACGGTCTGCGGGTGCTCGAGATGGGGGAAGTGACCGCAGTCCTCGACCCAGCGCAGCGCCGCCCGCGGGAAGCCGGTCGCCGCCTCGCCGGCGTGGCGGGCGGGCACCGCGGGATCCTGACGGCCGTGCACGAGCAGCGCGGGCAGGTCGAGGGTGGCGAGCGCGCGCCGGTAGTCCGCGCGCCGGTCGACGAGGTCGGCGCGGATGTGCCGCGCGGTCGCCAGCCACGCCGCCCGCGCCTCGGGGCCGGTGCGCTGGCGATAGTCGTGCTCGACGAGGAAGTCGATCTCGGCCGGGCTCGGCACGTGGAAGCAGCGGGCCAGGGCCCTCTTGTAGAGGGGCGCACTGCCGCAGAGCGACAGCGCCTCGCCGACGACGGGAAGCGCCACGAGCCGGTAGCCCCACGACATGTGGAAGCTGAAGCCGGGGACGAGGGCCCCCACCAGCGCGAGGCGCTCGACGCGCGAGGGGTGCGTCAGCGCATACGTCACCGCCACCGCCGCGCCCAGGGAGTGGCCGACCAGCGAGGCCTGACCCACGCCCACCGCGGCGAGGAAGCCGTGGAGCGCCCGGGCGAAGTAGCCGAGCTGGTAGGTCGTGCGCGGCTTGGCCGAGCGGCCGAAGCCCGGCAGGTCGAGGGCGAACACGGTGGCCCGCGGCGCCAGGGCGTCGATCGTGTGCCGCCACGAGTGCGCGAAGCCGCCGAGACCGTGCAGCAAAACGACCGTGGGACCGCGGCCTGCCACGACGTAGTGGAGCTCGAGCCCGTCGACCTCTCCGCCCCGCAGCCTGAGTTCGGGCATGGGACTGGGATTTTACCAGACCGCGGCGCCGAACAAGTCGTCGGGTCGCCCGGCCGCGCGCACCGGCTGGCCGAGCAGGCGCTTGAGCGCCAGCGCGTTGCGGACCGGGTAGTCACGGTTGTTGTTGTTGAACGAGACGAAGACCTCGTCGCTGTCCCGGGCGAGCCCGCCGAGCTCCGGCACCAGCGCCGCCAGCTCGGCGTCGGTGTAGAGGTAGTCGTACTTCTCCCGCACGCTCGGTTCCTCGCCGCGCAGCTGGCGCAGGAAGCCCTCGGCGTTGCGGCCGTGCAGGCGCATGACCGCGGTCGACGCGGTCACCGCCGTCACGTGCGGCATCGCGCCGGCCACGGCCGGCGCATCGGTGATCACGTGGGCCAGGCGGGCCGCCTGCAGCGCGCCGAGCGTCTCGCCGGCGTGGTCGGGAAACCACGACCGGTGACGGAACTCGGCCGCGATGGTCCAGCCGGGCAGCCGCTCCGGCAGCGACGCCAGGTAGTCGAGCCGGCCGGGCTCGAAGTGCACCCAGGGGGCGAACTGGAAGAGCACGTAGCCGAGCTTGCCGGCCGCCTCCAGCGGCCCCAGCGCCGCGCGGAACAGGCGAAACGCGGCGTCCACGCCCTCGGCCGGCACGTCGTCGGCGAGGATCTCGCCGCGACGGGTGCGCCGGGCCCGGGCCGGAAGCAGCGCCCGCACGTCGGCCGGCACCGCCGGGGCGCGCGGATGATGGCCCGTCATCAGGCTCCAGGCCTTCACGTGGAAGATGAAGCCGGGCGGCGTGCGCTCGGCCCAGCGGCGCACGGTCAGCACGTCGGGGATCGCGTAGTAGGAGGCGTTGACCTCGACCACGTCGAAGACGCCCGCGTAGTGGCGCAGGCGGGCCTCCGCGGTCATGGACTTCCTGGGGTAGAACGTCCCCGCCTCGATGAGGGCGGGATCGGCCCAGGCGCAGATGCCAACCCGCACGCGGTCGGCGGGGGCGGTCACGCGGACTCCGCGGGCGCCGTCACACGATCTTCTCGTATACCCCCGGCGGGATGACGCGGAAGACGCGGATGGGCTGCGACACGTTCTTGAACGCGCGCTCGCCCAGGCTCTCCAGCACGAACTGCGCGCGGATGCGCTCGGCGGTGGTCGGCCCCACCATGATCTCGCCGCCCTGGGCCGCACCGGCGAAGCGGGCGGCGACGTTCGTGGTGGGGCCGGTGGCGGTGAACGTCCACCGCTGGCCGGCGCCGGCGCCGATCTTGGTGGCGCCCACCAGCGCCTCGCCGCTGTTGATGCCCATGTGCAGCTGCACGGGTGGGAACACGCCGCCGTACTCCTCGTTGAGCTGCTCGGTGCGCTGGCGGATGGCGAACGCCGCCCGGGTGGCGTTGAGCGCGTGATCGCCGGCGCCGGGCTGGGCCTGGAAGATCACCATGAGGCCGTCGCCGGCGGTCTCGTTGATATCGCCGTGGTGGCGCTGGATGAGCTCCAGGAAGTTGGAGAAGTACGTCTGCACGAGCTGGTTCAGCTTGCGGGGCTCGAGCTGCTCGGAGAGCCGGGTGTAGCCCGCGATATCCAGGAACAGCACCGAGACCTCGACGGTCTTCTTCTCCAGCTCGGTGGCGTTGGGGTTCTGCTCCAGCAGCCGCTGGACGGCTTCCGGCACGAACTTCGACAGCTCGCCCTTGAGCTGCTCCAGCAACTCGAGCCGCTCGCGGGACTCCTGCAGGTGCTGGAGCGCCGTCGCCAGCTCGGTGTTCTTGCCCTCCAGCTCCCGGCGGGCGGTGGTCAGCCGCGCGGTCATGTCGTTGAACGCGGCGCCGAGCCCGCCGATCTCGTCGCGGCTGCTGACGGGCGCCCGGGCGTCGAAGTCGCCCGCCCCCACCCGCCGGGCCGCCGCCGACAGCTGGCCGAGCGGGCGGATCACGATGCGGCGCATGACGACCGTCAGCACGCCGGCGGCGGCCACGATCGTCAGCCCGCCGATGAGGAACTGTCGGTTGCGGTGGCGGCGCACCTCGGCCAGCACGGGCGCCATCGACGTGTCCACCCGCACCACCGCACGCACGCGGTGGTCGCCGCCGTGACAGCCCTGGCACTTCTCCTGGTTGAGGATGGGGTGGTGCAGCGTGAAGAAGGTGGCGCCGTCGCGCATCTCCAGGGATTCCTGGGTCTGCAGCGAGTCGACGGCGCGGCTGAACTGCGGCCCCGAGGCCGTCTGCCCGGGCGCGCGCGCCATCCTCTTGATGTTGTCGAGGACCTCCTTCGACAGGCCGGCATTCTTGTCGACCTCCATGGCGGTCGTGAGGTCGGTGAACGCCTCCACCCCGTTGCGACGAAAGACGGTGAGCCCCTCCACCGGCGTCGAGGTCTTGAGCTCCTGGATGACCGTGCGGGTGACGTCGGGGCGCTCCTGCAGCATGGCGCCCTCGATGCTGGCCACCAGGGTGGCGGTCAGGCGGCGCGCCGCTATCTTGTTCTGCTCGACCAGCAGCTCGGCCTCGCGCTGCACGGTCCAGATCGTGGAAGCGCCGAAGCCGATGATCAGCACCACCACGATGAGGACGGAGATCTTGACGGCCAGGGTTCCCCGCATCGCGGGCGATCCTATCATGTGCCGTACACTGGGCGGCGTGAGGGTCCCCGTCAAGCCGCTGCTGGCGACCGCGCTCTACGTCGTCGTGCTGCTGCCGCTGCTGGTCACGGACAACGACGGCCGTCCCCATCCGCGCACGTACCTGCTCGAATTCCGCCATGGCAGCGCGGGCCGGATCGCCGGCGACGCCATCCTGAACGTGGCGGTGTTCGTCCCGCTCGGCTGGCTGCTCGGTCGGGCCCTTCGTGACCTCCCGGTCCCCCGGCCGGCGCAGCTGGCCGGGGTCGCCGCGGTCTGCGCCGCGCTCAGCCTGGGCGTCGAGACGCTGCAGTTCTTCCTGCCGACCCGTTACTCCTCGCTCATCGACGTCCTCGCGAACACGGGCGGCGCTGTCCTCGGCGCGGGCGCCCCGCATGTAAGGTCGCGCCCATGAATCTGACGCGGCTCGGCGACGACGTGCTCTACGCGTACCCCGCCGGCGCCCTCGTCGCGTTCTGCCAGGACCGCCTGGCGAAGTACAAGATCCCCGGGCAGGTCCGGTTCGTCGACTCGCCGCCGAAGAGCCCGATCGGGAAGATCCTGAGAAAGGAACTGCGCCGCCTCGCCGGCTGACGGCGGGCGGCGCGCTCTCGCCCGCGGCGTCTACCGGCGGTCGTCGTCCGCCGCCTCGGCGACGTCCTCGACGCCCTTCTGGACCTTGCGCTTCGCCTTGCCGAAACCCTCCCGCACGGCGCCGGTGCCGCGCTCGATCTCACCCTCGGCTTCCAGCTCCGGATCGTTCGTGAGCTCGCCGGCCTTGTCCTTGGCGTAGCCCTTCGCCTTGTCGATCTTGCCCTTGATCTCGTCGCGATTCATCGAGACCCTCCTCCCTCGCGCGCGCTCGTACGCGCGCACGCAGTCGGTCGTGCAAGCGGGTTGCCGGTGGGACGCGCGCTTCTCCGCGCCATTCCGTCACGCTCCGGGGCCCCACCGTAAGCCTTGGATTTCTCGCGCTCGGCGCCGCCGACCGTCAGGATATTGACGCTGCCCGTAGGGGAAGACCGGCCACGGCTCACCAACCGGTTGCGTAGTTCCCGATTCGGATGGTACTGTCGATGTACTTCGTTCATTCGTTCAGTCATCCCCGTTCGGTTCGACGACATCCAGCAAGACGGTGCGAGGTCGCAACAGCGGCGCAGTCGCAGCACACGAGGAGGAACGATTCGTATGAGCATCAGCAGAGCCATCGCGGTCCTGACGATCGTCGTCGCGGTCGTGTCCGGAGGGCTGGTTCTCACGCGACACGTGATCGCCGTCGCCGGTGAAGCCGAAGCCGAGCGCTTCCACAAGATCATCCTCGACTACGTGGCCCACAAGAACCCGCTGGCGCCGATCAGCGCGTTCCGCACCTTCCCGGACGCCCTGCTGGCGGAGACCCAGCGCTCGAACATCGATCACTGCCTGGCGCTCGCGCAGGCGGAGGTCGAGTCGGAGTTCAAGCACGACGCCGTCGGCACCGCCGGCGAGATCGGGCTGTTCCAGATCAAGCCGTCCACCGCGGCGCTCCTGGAGCCGATCGCGGGGACCTTCAAGCGACCGGCCTTCAACAAGGCCCCGCGCGAGCTGGGCGATCTCGCCGATCCTGCGATCAGCACGCGCTTCGCGATGGCGTACATGCGTGACATCATGACCCGCAAGCCGAGCATCAGGGACGCGCTCACCGAGTACAATGGCGGGCCGCTCGGCCGCCATCCGCACTACTACCGCATGGTCATGGGCGCCTACGTCGAGGTGCTGGAGCGGCCCGAGCTGCGCTGCCGCTTCCGCGAGGTCCCCAAGGCGCTGCCGCAGTTCACGTTGCAGGCCCGCATTTAGGCTCGGAGGGGGCGGCGCCCCCCTCACGTCTTCGGAGGGGGCCTCGACGGCCCCTCCCGATACCTCCCCCCAGACCATCGATTGCGGCGGGGGCGGGGTTAAGATCCTCCGTATTCCAGGAGGGGGCGCATGAGGGGTGTGACGCTGCCGATCGAGACGGTGTTCGTGATGGAGATGGCGCCGATCAAGTTCGGGCTGGGGGCGACGGACGAGATCGGGTACGACGCGAAGCGGCTGGGGCTGGGGCGCGTGCTGATCTTCACGGACCGCAACATCGCGGAGCTGGGGCTGCCGGAGAAGATCCGCGGACTGCTCGCCGAGGAGGGCATCAAGGCCGAGATCTTCGACGGCGTGGAGGTCGAGCCCACCGACCGCTCGATGGAGGAGGCGGCGGCCGTCACTCGCGAGAGCACGGTCGACGGGTTCATCGCCGTCGGCGGCGGCAGCAGCATCGATACCTGCAAGGCCGTCAACCTGCTCACCACCCACCCCGCCCCGCTGCTCGACTACATCAACAAGCCGGTCGGCCGAGGCGTGCCGGTGCCGGGGCCGCTGCGGCCGTTGATCGCGGTGCCGACGACGGCGGGAACGGGCAGCGAGACGACCGCGGTGACGGTCACCCACGTCGTCGACCAGAACGTGAAGGCCGGCGTCTCCCACCGCCTGCTGCGCCCCACGCTCGGCGTCGTGGACCCGCTCAACACGCTGACCGTGCCGGCGGAAGTGACGGCGGCGGCCGGAAGCGACATCCTGACCCACGCGATCGAGTCGTACACGACGCGCCCCTACAACGCGCGTCCCAAGCACCATCCCCCCGACCGACCCGCCTACATCGGCGCCAACCCGGCCAGCGACATGTGGTGCGAGAAGGCCATCGAGTACGTCGGCCGCTACCTGCGCCGGGCCGTGCTCAACGGCAACGACCTCGAGGCGCGCGTGCACCTGGCACTGGCCGCCAACTACGCGGGCATCGGCTTCGGCAACGCCGGGGTGCACATCCCCCACGCGGTCGCCTACCCGATCGCCGGCCTCGTGCGCGACTACGTGCCGGCCGGCTACCGGACGCGCCACCCGCTCATCCCGCACGGGATGTCGGTCATCCTCACCGCGCCCGCGGCCTTCCGCTTCACCCACGCGACGGCGCCCGAGCGTCACCTGCGGGCGGCCGAGCTGATGGGGTTTCCGGTGGCCGGCCTGTCGGACGCCGAGCGGCGCGAGGCGCTGCCGCGCGCGCTCCTGAACCTGATGCGCGACGTGGGGATCCCCAACGGTCTCACCGCCGTGGGCTACGGCGAGCGCGACGTGGCCGCCCTCATCGAGGGCACGCTCAAGCAGCCGCGCCTGCTTTCCGGCGCGCCGCGGACCGTCGGCGCCGGGGAGCTGGACTGGATCCTGCGCGATTCGATGCGGTACTGGTGAGCTAGCGGTCGATCTCGCGGGCCAGGTCGAAGTCCTTGGCCGTGAGGCCCCCGGCGTCGTGGGTCGTCAGCGCGAGCGTGACGGCGTTGTAGCGGATGTCGATGTCGGGGTGATGGCCCGCGCGCTCGGCCAGGTCACCCACCCGGTTGACGAACGCGAGCGCCTCCCGGAAGTCCTTGAAGCGGTACGTGCGGCGGATCTCGCTGCCGGCACGCTCCCAGCCCGGTGCCTGCCGCAGCGCCAGGGCGATGCCCGCCTCGTCGAGCCGGCTCATACCCGGGTGAACTTCTGCAGCGAGCGGATCTCGCGCGGCGGCGCTTCCAGGCTGCCCTTGGCCGTCCACGACACCTCGGCCACGTAGAGGTCCCCGCGCGAGTCGACCGCCACGCCGTGGGGCGCGACGAACTCGCCCGGCTTCTCACCGGCGAAGCGCCCGCCGACGCGGCCGATCACCTCACCCTTGATCGACAGGATGCTGACGCGGGCCCCGATGTTCGGGACGTCCTTGTTCACCGGCAGGTGCGTGGGCAGCTCGCCCACGTAGAAGACGTCGTTGCGCGCGTCGGCCACGAGCCCGCACGGCCGGTGCAGGTTGTTCCACTGCCCGAGATACCGGCCCCCGCTGTCGAAGATCTGCACGCGGGAGTTCTCGCGGTCGGCGACGTACACGAGCCCGCCAGCGTCGGTCGCGATGTTGTGCGGGATGTTGAAGCACCCCGGGTCGGTGCCCGGCTCACCCCACGACAGCAGGGGCCGGCCCCGGGGGTCGAACTTGTGCACGCGCGAGTTGCCGTAGCCGTCGGAGATGTAGACGTCGCCCGTCTTGGGCGAGATCGCCGAGTGGGTCGGCCGGTTGAACGGCTTGCCGCCGTGCAGCGTGGAGGCCTGGTCGGGATCGCCGATCGTCAGCTGCAGCTTGCCTTCCGGCGTGAACCGTCGAATCGTGTGGTGCAGGTCGTCGGTGAGCCAGATGCTGCCGTCGGGCCCGATGTTGATGCCGTGGGCGCGGCGGATCAGTCCCTCGCCCCACGAGCGCAGGAACTGGCCGTCGCGGTCGAAGACGACCACCGGGTGCGGGCCCCGGTTGAAGACCCAGACGTTGTCGCCGGCGTCGACAGCGACGCTGGTGGCCTCCACGAAGGACCAGCCCTCGGGCAGCCGGCCCCAGCCTTCCACCGGGCGGTATTGCATGGCGGACTCCTCTCGCCGCGCGGGCGACGGCGCCTATACTGCCACGTTCTAGCGGCCGTTCGGGTCGCGATAGTGGCGCAGCAGGTACGTCATCAGCTGGACCCTGTCCTCCGGGGGGATCGGCGCGCCGTACTTGATCATCCGGTCGAGCGTCTCCGACCAGCCCTGGGGGCCGAAGCGCTGCTGGACGGCGATCTCCACGCTGTGGCAGATCACGCAGCGCAGGACCAGCTCCCAGCCGGGCGTCTGCGGGATGGGCACCTCCTGGGCGGACGCGGGAGCGACGGCGGCCGACCCGGTCGCGACGAGGACCAGGGCGACCGCGCCCACGGACCTACGCCACATCGACTTTGACGGCGTGGATGACGTTCCAGCGGTAGCCGAGCCGGTTGAACGCGCGGCTGGCCGGCTGCACGCGGCCCAGGCTGTCGGTGGCGCGCGCCATGAGCGTGTGCGTCCCCGGCCTGGCGTCCCAGTCGTGCTCGAACTTCCGCCACGAGTAGCGGTCCCACTTGCCGGCGAACCTGCCCGGCGTCCAGGTCTGCCCGCCGTCGGTGGACACGTCGATGCCCGTCAGCTCGCCCTCGCCCGCCCACGCCCAGCCCCAGATGGTCAGGCGCCCGGCGGCCAGCTTGGCGCCCTCGGTGGGGCCGACGATGAGCGACTTCACCTCGAGCGACTGCAGCGAGTAGATCTCCTTGTCGTTGTCCACGCGGGGCGCCGTGTAGTTCGACTTCATGTAGAACCCGTCGAACTCGTCGGTGCGCACCAGGATCCGCTCCAGCCACTTGATCGACGCCGAGCCCACGAAGCCCGGGACGATCGCGCGCACGGGGCCGCCGTGCAGGTGGGGGATCGGCTTGCCGCCCATCTCGAGCGCGAGCATCGTGGGCGGCGACACGGCTTTCCACAGGGGCACGCTGCGGATGAAGTCGGGCGCCTGCGCGGTCGGCGGCTTGTCGGCGCCGTCGAAGGCCACGTGCTGGGCGGTCGGCCGCGGCCTGGCCAGGGCCAGCACGTCGGCCAGCCGCACGCCCCGGAAAGCCTGGGTGCCGACGGCGCCGTGCTGCCACTGGATGCCGGAGGCGCGGGGCGTGTGGAAGCTGCGGCCGTTGCCGGCGCACTCGAGCGTCACGTCCTGGGTGAAGGCCGGCAGCTTGCGGAGGTCCTCGAGCCGCAGCACGACCGGGTTGTCGACCTCGCCCTCGATCCTCAGCGACCACTGGGCGGGGTCGAGCGGCCCGACGTCGTAGTTGTTGCGGACGAAGAACACCTCCTCGGGCGTGTGGTACGCGGTCAGGTCGGCCAGGCGCGCTTCCAGGTTGATCGGCCGCGAGGCTCGGACGATGAGCCGCTCCTTGCCGGGCACCGGCGGGGGCGCCGGAGGTTGCTGAGCGGCGGCCGGGCCGAGGCCCAGGCCGGAGGCGGCGACGACCGAGCCGGTGGCGATCAGGAAGCCACGGCGGGAAAGCTGGGTGTCGGGCGCAGGTCGCATGGCGCACTCCTTTGGGAGCCTTGCTGGCGGCTGTCCAGGACTATACCGCTTTGTTCCACCCTGTTGGCCGCCGGGGGCGTATACCAGTCCGAGCATGGATGATCGAGCTTTCGCGGAGCTGACCGAGCAGTACGCCGGCCGCCTGTACGCGGTGGCCTACCGGATGCTCGGCAACCGGGCCGACGCCGAGGACGCGGTGCAGCGCGCGCTGCTCAAGTGCTTCCAGGCGCGGACCAGCTACTCGCCGCGCTGGGCGGTGTCGACGTGGCTCTACCGGGCCCTGACCAATGTCTGCATCGACGAGCTGCGCCGGCGCCGGGTGCGCGGTGACGTGCAGAGCCTCGACGAGGAGGCTCCCCGGCGAGGAGTCGGCGGGGGCACCGCGACGCCGCCGGCCTCCATCGCGGTGGGCGTCGACCTGGCTCGCGCGTTGGACACCGTCCCCCGCGAGGCCCGGATGCTGCTGGCGTTGCGCTACGTCGACGGGCTCGGCTACGGCGAGCTGGCGAGGATCCGCGGCATCTCGATCAACACGGTGAAGAGCCAGCTCAAGCGGGGCAAGGCGATCATGAAGAAGGCGCTGGAGGCGGGAGGACACGATGGATCGGACTGACGAGACTCTCAGGGCGATGTTCGCGGTGCCGGCGCCACCCACGCTGGCGGAACGGCTGCGGGCCACGCTGCGGGAGTCGGGGCCCGCGCTGGAGGCCCTCGCCGGGCGGTTCCACTTCGAGGCGAGCGAGCGTGGCATCGCACGCCTGTCGTACGGCCGCGGGCGCGACGTGGCGGCGGGAGGCGGGCGCCGTCACCTGGAGCAGGCGCGTGCGGAGCTGGCCGAGTACCTGGCCGGGCGGCGGTCGTTCTTCACGGTGCCGGTGGACCTCGACGCGGTGCCCGAGTTCCAGGGCCGCGTGCTGGCCGAGGCGCGGCGCATTCCGTTCGGCGAGGTGGAGTCGTACGCGGCGCTCGCCCGCCGCATCGGCCACCCGCGCGCGGCGCGGGCCGTCGGCAACGCGCTGGGCGCCAACCCGGTGCCGGTGCTGGTCCCCTGTCACCGCGTGATCCGCGGCGACGGCACCTGGGGCCACTACGCCTTCGGCGCCGCACTGAAGACCCGGCTGCTCGAGCTGGAGCGCGCGACGCCGGTGCTGGTCGGCTGCACGAGCACGCGCATCGTCTGCCGGCGTGGGTGCCCGGCCGAGCAGCGCATCGGCGAGGATCGCCGGGTGGTGTTCGCGTCGGTCGCCGACGCCGCCGGCGTCGGCTACCGGCCGTGCCTCGTGTGCCGGCCGCGCGATCACGCCGCCTGACGCGCGCGTGATACGCTCGGCGCCATGAGCCGCCTGCTCGTGGCGCTGCTGGCGCTGGCGCTGAGCGCGCCCGGGCCGGCCGCCGCGCAGTACTACCCGATCTTCGACGCGCACATCCACTACAGCCGGCCGGACTGGGACGCCTACACGCCCGAGCGCATCCTCTCGATCTTGGCCAGGGCCGGCGTGCGCCGGGCGCTGGTGTCGAGCACGCCCGACGACGGCACGCTCCTGCTGTACGACCGGGCGCCCGCCGGCATCGTGCCGTCGCTGCGCCCGTACCGCACCGACGCCGACGTGAGCACGTGGCCGCGCGACCCCGCCGTGGCCGCCTACGTCGAGAAGCGCCTCGAGCGCGGTGTCTACCGCGCGATCGGCGAGTCGCACTTCGGCCTCGGCGACGTCGCCGCCCCGGTGGTGAAGCGCGTCGCCGAGCTGGCCGCCCGGCACCGCCTCTTTCTCTGGTGCCACGTCGACGACGCCACCGTCGAGGCGATGCTCACGGCGTACCCGGGCGTGAAGCTGCTCTGGGCCCACGCCGGCATGTCGGCTCCGCCCCGCCGGGTCGGCGAGCTGGTCGACCGGCATCCGACGCTGTGGGTGGAGCTGGCGCTGCGCGGCGACGTGGCGCCGGGCGGCGCGCTCGATCCCGAATGGCGCGCGCTCTTCCAGCGCCATCCCGACCGGTTCCTGGTGGGGACCGACACCTGGGTGACCTCGCGCTGGGAGAGCGTGCGGCGCGCCACCGAGGCCGTGCAGCAGTGGCTGCAGCAGCTGCCGCGCGAGGTCGCCGAGCAGATCGCCTGGAAGAACGGCGAACGGCTGTTTCCCCCGCCGTGAGCGCGCCCGTGCTGATCGTCCCCGGCTGGGGCGATTCCGGCCCCGAGCACTGGCAGAGCCGCTGGGAGCAGGCCAACCCCGGCTTCCGCCGCGTGATCCAGCGCGACTGGCTCTATCCGATCTGCGCGGAGTGGGTGGAGACGCTCGCCCGCGAGATCCGGGCGGCCGGCCGCCCCGTGCTCGTCGCGCACAGCCTCGGCTGCATCGCCGTCGCCCATTGTGCTCGCGCCGGCGCGCTGCCGGTCCACGGTGCGCTGCTGGTGGCCCCGCCCGACGTCGAGCACCCGGACTTTCCCCCGGTGAGCGAAGGATTCGTCCCGATTCCCCGCGAGCCGCTGCCGTTCCCGAGCATCGTGGTGGCGAGCCGCAACGATCAGTTCGCGGAGTTCGAGCGCACCCGCGCGCTGGCGGCGGCCTGGGGCAGCCGCCTCGTCGACGCCGGCCAGGGCGGCCATCTCAACGCGGATGCCGGGCTGGGGCCGTGGCCGCTGGGCGAGCGGTTGCTGGCCGGGCTCAGGGGCTGACCGCGCTCAGGGCGCGGCGGCGAGCAGGCGGCGGTCGGAGTCGTAGCGCAGCCGCGCCTGGGCGTCCGCCCGGTCCGTCCAGAGCACCTCGTCGACCTCGTGGTCGTGCTCGCCCACCTTGACCACCGGACGCATGAGGTACCAGCGCACGGTCTTGCGGATGCGGCGGCCGTCGCGCTGGAACCAGTAGGTCACCGGCGTCAGCTCCCGCACCAGCTCGCAGCGGTAGCCGGTCTCCTCCTGCACCTCGCGCAGCGCGGCATCGAGGCTGGACTCGCCCGGCTTGAGCGCCCCCTTCGGCAGCGTCCACACGGGCTGGTTGCGGAGGTCACGCGCGCGGATGAGCAGCACGCGGCCCTCGTCGTCGAACACGAGGCCGCCCGCGGAGAACTCCAGTCGCGGGCTCGCGTACCGGCTCGCCATCCGTCCCATGATACCCGGCTCTCGGGTGGATCGAGCCGCCTGCGGGGCGGCTCAGCGGGTTGTGGCCAGCAGCGGCGCCAGACGGGCCTCGATGGCCGGCCGCGGCTGGACGCCGACCAGGCGGTCGACCAGCCGCCCGTGGTCGAAGACCAGCAGCGTCGGGATCCCGCGGACCTCGAACCGCGCCGCCGTGGCCGGGTTGGCATCGACGTCCAGCTTACCCACGAGCACCCGCCCGGCGTAATCCCTCGCCAGCGCGTCGATGGTCGGCGCCAGCACGTGACAGGGCCCGCACCACTCCGCCCAGCAGTCGAGGAGGACTGGCGTGGCGGCCTCGCGCACGATCGCGTCGAAGCTCGCGTCCGTCACGGCGACCGGCGACGCCGTCGCGAGCGGAGCCTTGCACTTTCCGCAACGGGCGGGCTGCCCCGTGCGGTCGAGTGGAATCCGGTTGACCGCGCCACAGGCCGGGCAACGGATCTCAGGCATGGCTGCGCTCTCGCATGGCGGCGCTCTCCCGAGGGGCAGTCTACTCTGCTATCGTGCGGTCGGGAGATCGCCCGGCACGCGATGATCGCCGACCTGCTCGCGCACTTCCCCGCCGGCGCCACGCCGCGTCCCGAGCAGGAGCGGCTGCTGGCGGCGCTCGGCGACGCCCTGGCCGAGATCGAGGACGACCCCAAGAGTCCGCGCGTGCTCGTGGTGGAGGCGCCGCCCGGCGTGGGCAAGAGCCACGTGGCCATGACGCTGGCCCGCTGGAGCGGCGACGCCTACCTGCTGACGTCCCAGAAGCTGCTGCAGGATCAGTACGAGCGAGAGTTCGGCGCCGACCTGGCCCTGGTGAAGGGCCGCGACAACTACCCGTGCGAGCGCGTCCCCGGTGCGTGGGTGCCGACCTCGCGCGGGCTGTGCCGGCGGGTGCGCGGGCCGGCCTGCGGGTGCCCGTACGTGCGCGCCAAGCAGACCGCGCTGAACGCCCCGATCTTCTGCACGAACACCGCCTACTTCGCGACCCTGCGCCACTGGCACGCCGAGCAGCTCCGGCAGCGGAAGCTGCTGATCATCGACGAGGCCCACAACCTCGAGGGCCAGCTCGTCGGGGTGTTCACGGTGCGCTTCTCGCACGAGGAGATGCGCGCGTGGTTCGGCGGCCCGCTGCCGCGCCTGCCGCTGGCCGACGACTATCGCCCGCTGCTCGCCGGCCACGTCGAGCGGCTGGAGGCGACGCTGGAGGAGGTCCACCGGCGGCTGGAAGCGCTCCGGCCCCCCGAGCTGCCCGACGACCTCTTCTTGCAATCGCCGCCGTCGCGCGAGGAGCAGGACCTGCTGGACCAGCGGGACCTGCTGGAGAGCGCGCGGGCGCGGATCACTTTCTTCCTCGACGCGGACGATCGCGAGTGGATCGTGCGCTACCCCGACCACCCGGGCGCCGAGCTGGCGCTGGTGCCGCTGACGGTGGCCAGCATGGCGCGGGAGCTGTTCGAGGAGTCGGCGGAGGTGACCGTGCTCTCGTCCGCGTATCTCGGGCACCGCACGGTGCTGGCGGAGTACTTCGGGCTGGACGAAGGCGGCGTGCGCATGTTCTCGACGGGCTCCCCCTTCGGCCTGGAGCAGCGGCCGATCGTCTACCAGCCGGTCGGCGCGCTGTCGCAGGCCACCCGGGCCCGGCTGGAGCCCGCGCTGTTCGCCGAGGTGGCGGCGATCCTCGCCGGGCATCCCAGCGACAAGGGGCTGGTCCACGTCGCCTCGTACGAGGCCGGGCGCCGTCTCGTCCACGACCTCGGCGTGCTGGCCCCGCGGGAGTCACGGCGCCTGCTCTGGATCGACTCCGCCGCCGGCAAGGCGGCGGCGTTGCAACACCACCGCGCCTCCCCGCACCCGACGGTGCTGGTGTCGCCGTCGCTCCGAGAGGGCGTGGACCTCCCCGACGACTTCCTGCGCTTCCAGGTGCTCACCAAGCTGCCGTACCCAGACCTCGGCGATCCGTGGACGGCCGCGCGGCGCGCGCGCGACCCGCGCTGGTACGCGGTGGAGACCGCCAAGGCGCTCGTCCAGGCGTACGGGCGGTCGTGCCGCCACGCCGCCGACCACGGCGTGACGTACGTGCTGGACGCGCAGTTCGCGCGATTCCTGCAGCGCTACCGCGTGCTGCTGCCCGAGTGGTTCCTCGACGCCGCCGAGCCGGCGCTGCGGGCGGCGCAGACGGAGCGCGGCAACGAGTCGGTCTAGCTGGGGAATCTCGAGCACCGAGTGTTCCTCGGTGCGCCGCGTGGCACTCAAGATCGCCTCGCTCCATGCTGCTCCACTGGGTGGACCGGCGGTGAATGCCTCGCGTGGACCCGCCTCGCCGAGGACGCGCCCGTAGATCTTGGTGGCGATCCGGTATTGATGGGTGTCGGGCGTGCCCCCCATCATCCGCCCGGTGGCCACGCGGTGGGGCGCCAGCTCGGCGAGCCGGGGGCGAAATCCCGGATCGACGTACCGGTCCAGGACTTCCGCGGAGGGATGACGTGGGTATCGGCGTCGAACGCGCGAAACCCGTCTCTCATCGCGCGACCCAGAGGATCGACGACACTTCGCCGAACTCGCGCCACAGCTTGCGCCAGGAATCACCACCGTCGTCGCTGCGATAGAGGTACCCGTAGCGGCTGGCGGCGAGGACGAGGTCGGGCGCGGAGGCGGGCACGCTCACGGTCCACACGGCGGAGTTGGGCTGCACGGGGAGCCCAAGGCTCTCCCAGGTGGCGCCGGCGTCGCGCGAGCGCATCACCGTTCCGACGCGGCCCGGTGTCGAGTCCCCGAGCGTCACGAACACCGTCTTCGAATCGTTCGGCTTGACCGCGATGCCGCGCGGATAGTGCCAGGGGAAGACCTCGCGGGCGCGGGCGGACGTCCACGTCTTGCCGTCGTCCAGGCTGCGCCACACGTCGTCGTTGACGACGGTGAACACCGCTTTCGGGGGACCGGCGACGACCAGGACGTTGTGCACGTCCTGGTTCGGGATCTGGCCGTTGACCCTGGTCCACGTCTCGCCACCGTCGGTGCTGTGGCGGACGCCGTCGACCTCGAGCCCGACCCACACGTGACGATGAGCGGTCGGATCGATGGCGATACCGGTCGGCCGGGGCGTCCCGACGTTCGGACACTCCGCGGCGATGTCCACGGCGAGTTGCTCCCAGCTCTGGCCGGCGTCGGTGGTGCGATAGATGCCCGGCTTGCTCGGGGTGCCGGTGCCCGCGAACATCACGTTCTGATCGACGGGGTCGATGGCCGTGCTCCAGACCATCGAGCCGCTCATCGGCGTGTCGAGCGGCGCCCACTTCGCGCCGCCGTCGTCGCTCCGGTAGAGGCCCAGGTCGGTGCCCGCATAGACCACCTCCGGGCGCCCCGGATGAGCGAGCAGGCACTTGACGATACAGTCGGAGTGCATCCCCTGGCGGACGCTGGCCCGAAGCCAGCTCCCGCCGTCGTCGGAGCTCATCATGACGCCCTGGCCGATCGTCCCCACCAGGATGGTTCCCTTCGTCGCCATGGCTCACCTCCTGACGTCTCGTGCCCGGGACTATACGCCCGTCGTCACAGGTTCGCGATGCCGGCCCGCGGCAGCTCCGACCGCCGCGCGCCGGCGGCCTCGAGCTGACGCTGCCCGTCCACTCGGTGATGGTGCTGCGCGGCGACCTCCGGCGAAGCTAGGCGATCTCTGCTATCTTCCCGGGCCATGGACACACTGGATCTCGGGCTCGAGGGCAAGGTCGCGATCGTCACCGGGGGCAGCGAGGGCATGGGGCGAGCGGCCGTCGAGCGGTTCGCCCGGGCGGGGGCGCGGGTCGCCACCTGCGCCCGGCGCAAGGACGTGCTCGAGCGCGCCGTGGAGGACATCCGCAAGGCGACGGGCGCCGAGATCCTGGCCCTCGCCGCCGACGTGTCCAAGGCCGCCGACTGCGAGGCCGTCGTCTCGGCGACGGTGCGGCAGTTCAGCGGGGTGGATATCCTGCTCAACAACGCCGGCACCTCCGCCGCCGGCGCCTTCGAGAAGGTGGGCGACGACGCCTGGCAGGCGGATTTCGACCTCAAGGTCATGGGCGCGGTGCGCATGTCGCGGCTGGTGATCCCCCACATGAAGCAGCGCGGGGGCGGCCGCATCATCAACGTCACCACCGTGGGCGGCAAGGCGCCGCGGGCGCAGGGGCTGCCCACCAGCGTGTCGCGCGCGGCCGGGATCAACCTGACCAAGTCGCTGGCCAACGAGTATGCGGCCGACCGGATCCTCGTGAACACGATCTGCATCGGGCTCGTGCGCAGCGCCCAGATCGCCCGGCGCGCCAAGGACGGCGACGTCGAGGCGCACTACCGGGAGCTGGCCAAGCGGGTGCCGGTCGGCCGGGTGGCCGAGCCCAGCGAGTTCGCCGACCTCGTGGCCTTCCTGGCCTCGGATCGTGCCTCCTACATCACCGGCACGGCCGTCAACTTCGACGGCGGGATGTCCTTCACGATCTGATTGAACCCCTTGCCCTGATCAGCGCTAGCGCCGCCGGGCTCGGCATCGAGCTGGAAGGGTGGACAGCGCCCGTGGGCCCCGGGTCAGCGGCCCGCGCGCGGTGACGCCGCGGCCGCTGAGCGGCCGGCGATACGCCCGAACACCGCGCCGGCCATCAGTCCCGCCCCGCCCGGATAGTTGTGATAGAAGAGCCCGCCCACCAGCTCGCCGGCGGCGAAGAGGCCGGGGATCGGCCGCTGCTCGCAGTCGATCACGCGGGCGCTGTCGTCGATCTTGAGCCCCCCGAACGTGAACGTGATGCCCGTGGTCACCGCGTACCCCACGTAGGGGGGCGTGTCGAGCGCCTGGGCCCAGTTGGACTTGGGCACCGCGAGCCCGCGCGTCCCGCGGCCATCCTTGACCGCCGGGTTGAACGGCACGTCCTTCATCACCGCCGCGTTGAACTCGGTCACCGTCTTCACGAAGCCGGGAACATCGATCTCCAGCTTGCGGGCGAGCTCTTCGAAGGTGCTGGCCTCCGCCTTGGTGACCTCGCGGATGCGGTACTCCTCGCGCAGGAGGTCCAGCACCTTCTGGTCGAAGACCTGGAAGGCGGTGCGGCGGGGCTGGCCGATGACGGCGCGGCCGTACTTCACGTAGGTGTAGTTGCGGAAGTCGGCGCCCTCGTCCACGAAGCGCTCGCCACGCAGGTTGACCATGATGCCGACCGGGTAGGAGTGCTTCTGGAAGTTGTCGCCCACCTTGCGGTCGCCGTGCCAGGGGGCGTTGAGGTCCCACTGCACGGAGTGGCAGCCGCTCCAGTGGCCCCAGGGCAGCGCGCCCACGTCGAGCGCCATCCGGATGCCGTCGCCGGTGTTGTAGGGCGTGCCGCGCACGCGGGCCAGCTCCCAGTTGGGGCCGAGGTAGCGCGTGCGCATCTCGGGGTTGGCCTCGAAGCCGCCGGAGGCGAGCACGACGGCGCCGGCGCCGATCGTCTCGGTGCCCTCGGCCGTGCGCACGACCACGCCGGTGACGCGCCCGCGGTCGTCGGTGACCAGGCGCATGGCCTTCGTCTCGAAGCGCACGTCGATGCCGGCCTTGGCGGTCGAGGTGTAGGCCATGTCGATCAGCCCGGGCCCGCCGCCCACGGCCTCCAGCACGAGGCCGCCCCAGAACCTGAACTTCCCGCCCACCTTGTACGCCTGGCGGCCGAACATCGGGATCCAGCGGATGCCGCGGTCCTTCATCCAGCGCACCGTGTTCTGCGACTCGCGCACCAGCAGCATCGCCATGTCGGGATCGGCGCAGTCCTCGGTCACCCGCATCAGGTCGTCGTAGAAGTTGTCCGCCGTGTAGGGGTCGACCTCCATCGAGGCCGCCTCCTCGTCGGACATGTCGGCGACCAGCTCCCGCAGCTCCTCGAACGACTTGAACGCGAAGCGGAAGCCGCCGGCGGTGAAGAAGCCGTTGCCGCCGCGCCACGCCTCCGGCGCCTTCTCCAGCACCAGCACGCGGGCGCCGTGTTCGCCGGCGGAGAGCGCCGCGCACATGGCGGCGTTGCCGCCGCCCACCACCACCACGTCGTAGGCGGCCGCCATCAGCCGATGATCTCGCTGATCTGCATCTGCGGCTGGATGTTCGTGTAGTTCGGGATGTCGCCCATGATCTCCTTGCCGTGCTGGCCCATGCCCTTCTGGAAGCCCTCGAGCGCGTTGACGTAGACGTGCCCGATCGCGACGTAGGGTGCCGACGACCCCGGCGCGCCCCCGGCCACGCCCTTGTCCACCTCGGTGCGGACGAGGCCGAAGCTCGTGAGGCGGTCGCGCACGAGCTTCATGTGCTTGTTGATGTAGTAGTCGTGGTCGAACTTCTTGCCCGGTTCGTTGGGATAGAGCACGGAGATGCGGACCATGGCAGGCCTCCTGAGCGGATGAGTCGTGGGCGTAAAGTAGGGCGGGGGCAGCGAGGTGTCAAGCGCCGCGAGCGCGGCGCAGCATCTCGACGAGGACCTCGCGGCTCTGGCCCGCCGTGGTCACCTCGCGCGGGAACGCGATCCGCACGCTCGAGAGCCGTTCGCCCTGCCGCAGCCGCAGCTTGAAGCCCAGCCGGTCGACCGTGACCATCGTGGCCTCGTCGGCCGCCTCGCCCGCGTAGTGGCGCGCGTAGGCGACGAGCGCGTCGGCGTGGTCGCGGTTCATGTGCTCGACGATGCCGGGCGCGGCGTCGGCCAGCGGGTCGGGCTGGGCCGCCACGTAGTCCGCCGCCGTCACCCAGTCCATCGCGGCGAAGCCGCCGACGAAGTAGACGTCGGCGATCTCCAGGCGCCAGAACGCGAAGTCGTCGAAGTCGACCCAGTAGCCGGCGCGCTGGTGACGCGCGAGGTAGGTCGGGCGGGCCTCGGCCACCTGCGCCGCGTCGAGCTTGCGCGCGTCGCCCATCAGGGTCAGCCGTCCAGCGGCCAGCGGATCACCGCTCCAGTCGGGCTGGGTGACGAGCAGGCTCGCGCGCGGATCGGCATCGAGGTTCTGCGTGTGCATCGCCATCGCGCTGATGAGGAACAGCGGGCGGCCCCCGGCGTCGAGCGCGTAGGGCATGACGGACGCGAAGGGGTGGCCGGCGTGCCGGCGGGAGGCGGTCGCCAGCGTGCCGGTACGGCCCAGGTGGGCGAGCGTGCGGGCGCGCTCGGCGAACGTGGGCTCGGGAACGACCGGAGCGTCGGCGGCGCCCGGCGGGCCGGCGTGACGGTTCATGACGGCTCAGGCCGCAGGCCCGCTCTCTCCGATCCGGGCTTCCAGGCGGGTCACCCGCCGGTCGAGGTCGTGGTGCGAGACGCGCAGGATCGCCAAGATCTCATGCTGCACAGCGTCGTGCTCCTGTCGGTAACGCTCCACCCGCTGATCGAGCATCACGATCGCTTCAGCGACCTGTCGGACATCGTCGCGCAGAGCCTCGACCGTGACGCCAGTGGCACGCTCTCGCTGCTCCAGAACTTCGACCCGCCGATCAAGCCCTCCCACTCGCCGTTCGAGCGCTTCCACGCGACGATCGAGCGCCTCGACCCGGCGCGCGAGCTCCGCCATGCCCTGGTGCAGCGCGCCGAATCCCTGCTGCAGCTCCGTCACACCCTGGCGCAGCTCCGTCACACCCTGGCGCAGGTCCGTCACACCCTGGCGCAGGTCCATCACGTCCTGGCGCAGGTCCATCACGTCCTGGCGCAGCTCCGCCACACCCTGGCGGGTATCCGCCACGTCCTGGCGCAGCTCCGCCACACCCTGGCGCGTATCCGCCACACCCTGGCGCAGCTCGGCCATGCCGTCGTCGATGCGCGCGAACCCGTGGCGCATCTCGGCAAAGCCCTGACGCATCTCGTCCCGCAGAGCCACCTCGTCCCCGGTGTTCATGGCGCCATGAGTAGCATCGCGTCATGCCTCGGGCAAGACGTATCCGGACGTAGACACCGGCGTGGCGATGAAGGAGTGGGGCGCGGCGGGCCGGCGTGGCAGTCCATGACGACAAGGCTACCCTTTGATGAGAGCCCGGTTCTCGGCCGCTGACAGGCCATTTCATGGCGCGCCCCGTGCGCGGCGTTGCCGTAGACTCTGGGACGCGGCAAGGTGGAGCGCACGCGCCAGCCGCGGGAGGGCACCGATGGCAGCCGACCGCTCGTACATCGCCGAGAACGATTGCGAACGTCGCCGACTCGAAGCGCTCGCCGGCAAGCTCGACGACGCGGCGTTGAGTCGGGCGCTGCCGGCCGGCTGGACCGTGGCCGGCGTGCTCGCGCACCTGGCGTTCTGGGACCAGCGGATCGTCCTGCTCGTCGACCTGCTGAAGCGCGGAGCGGCGGTTCCCACGGAGGATCCGGGCCACGTCGACTGGATCAACGACGCCGCGAAGCCGACGCAACTCGCGCTGCCGCCGCGCCGGGCCGCCACGCTCGCCGTCGAGACCGCGCGCGCGGCCGACCACGCGGTGGCGACACTGTCGGACGAACTGATCGCGAAGAACGCGGCGGCCGGCAGCCCGATCAATCTTCGGCGGGCGCAGCATCGCCGCGAGCACCTCGACGAGATCGAGCAGACCCTGGCGGGATGAGGCTACACATTTCACATCGGTTGCGGCAGTTGGCGCGCGCCCCTACTCCCTCGTCGCCGTAAACGGGCAAATCTGGTTGTACGCGCAGTACCGGCACGCCTGGCGCGACGGCGTGGCCTCGAACCGGCGCGCGCGGATGCCCGCCGCTGCCGTCTCGACGGCGGCGATCGCCTCCTGCGCGTCGGTGTCGGTCGGCTCGCGGCGCCCCGTCACGTGGGTCTCGATGAAGCGCAGCTCGACGCGCTGGGGTAGTCGCCCGGTCATCTCGCGCCAGGCCAGGGCGTACATCTTCAGCTGGAGGTTGTCCGCCACCCGGCGGTCGGCGTCCTTCTGGCGGGTGACCTCGCTCGTCTTGTAGTCCACGATCACGGCGCCCAGCAGGTCCTCGTCGACGCGGTCGAAGCGGCCGCGCACGCGGTTGTTGCCGACGGTGAAGGCGAAGTCCTTCTCCACCCAGGTCGGCTTCAGCCCGTCGGCCTCCTCCTGGTGCCAGAAGCGCGTGAGGGCCTCGCGCCCGGCGCGCTTGCGCTCCTCCTCGTGCTCCCAGCTGAGGAAGCCCTGGTTCAGCCACTTGCGCTCGTACTCGGACAACAGATCTTGGAGCGAGGTGTAGTTGCCCTCGACGCGGCGCTTGAGATAGAACTCGACGACCGCGTGGATGGTGCTGCCGTAGACGACCGTGTGGTGGCGCAGGATCGGCACGCGCAGCAGGTGGACGTAGCGGTACTTGAGCGGGCAGGTCTGGTAGTCGTCCACCTGCTTGTGGCTCAGCAGCAGCTCCTCGCCGTCGGGCACGGGCGCCGGCGCGGCCCCCTCGGGTGACGGCGGCTGCGCGAACCGCTCGATCTCCTCCACGGCCTTGCCCTTGAACGGGCGGGCGGCGTCCTTGGGCAGATCGAGCGCCTCCAGCACGAACTGGCTCACCTTGCGGGCGCGGGCGCCGCCGTAATCGCGCGCGCTGGTGAGGAACAGCTCGCGCCGCGCCCGGGTCATGGCCACGTAGAAGAGCCGGCGCTCCTCCTGGACGTGGAAGTCGCCGGCGGGCAGGGCGTCGCGGATCAGCTCGTCCGGCAGCTCCAGCGCGTCGCCCCGCTTCTGCACGGGGAACTTGCCCTGCACGCAGTTGGCGATGAAGACCACGGGGAATTCGAGCCCCTTGGCCTTGTGCACGGTGAGCACGCGCACGGCCGGCGTCTCCACGTCGGCCTCGGTCACGGCCGGGTCCTCGCCGGCGTCGATGAGCGCGTCGAGGTGCTTGACCAGCTCGCGCACGTTGTCGTACGTCAGCGCCTTCGAGGCGTCCTGGATGCGGCGGAAGAACTTGGAGATGTTCTGCACCTCGGCCTCGTCGCGCGCCGTCGCCGCCTTGGACATGCGGGCCAGCCAGCCCGAGTCCACCAGGAACTGGTAGAGCAGCTCGCCGGTCGGCATCTCGCGCCCCAGCTCCATGTAGCGCACGAGGTCGGCCACCAGGTGGCGCACGGCCAGGCGCGCCTCCTCGCCCAGCTCACCGGCCAGCTCGGGGAGGGTCTCGGCCTGCCGCAGCACGTCGAACAGCCAGCGGTGCTTGCGGTCGGCGTGGGTCGCGCAGCGCGTGAGATCGACGATCGGCACCTGGTAGAGATCGGACGAGGCCAGGTAGTGCACGCTGACCGAGTCGTCGGGGTGCGCCACCGCTCTCAGGAACGCCAGCAGCAGCCGCACCTCGGGCCGGCCGTACAGCCCGGCGTTGCCCGAGAAGGTCCACGGCACGCCCCGCAGATTGAACGAGCGCAGGAACTGGTCGGCGTCGCCGTTGGAGCGCACGAGGACGGCCACGTCGGCGACCGTCCAACCGCCCTGTTCGACCCGCTCGCGGATCAGCTGGGCGACGGCGTCGGCCTCCTGGGTGGCGGTCTCGTAGTGCAGGTGGCGCGGCTCGGGCCCGGGCGCCTCGCGCACCGCCACCAGGCGCTTGTCGATGCCGCTGCGCACCTCCAGCCGGTCGGGGTTGTTGTTCACGATCAGCCGGTAGGCGGGGTCGAGCACGGCCTGGTGCGAGCGGAAGTTCTCGGTGAGGACGATCTGCCGGGCGCCCGGATAGTGATCGAGAAAGCCCAGCACGTTCGAGATGGCGGCGCCGCGCCACCGGTACACCGCCTGGTCGTCGTCGCCGATGACCGCGATGTTGCGGTGGCGCGCGACGAGCAGCTTCAGCAGCTCGAACTGCGCGTGGTTGGTGTCCTGGAACTCGTCGACCAGGACGTACCGGAACCGCCGCTGGTACACGTTGAGGACGTGCGGGCGCTCGCGCAGCAGGCGCAGGGCCAGGACGATCTGGTCGCCGAAGTCGATGTTGCCCTCGCGCGCCATCAGCTCCTGGTACTTCGCGTAGACCGCGGCCAGCTCCACCTGGCTCTCGGCGCGGTCGCGGGCCTCGGCGTCCCCGGGCACCGCGGCCGCGGCCTCCCGCAGCCGCCCGGCGGCCGCGGCGTAGGCGGCCGGCGAGATGTCCTCGTCCTTGCAGCGGCTGACCAGCGTGACGAGCGCCTGCAGGTGGCGCGTGGGGTCGCCCAGGGGCCGGTAGCGCGCCAGGGGCAGCTCGAACAGGCGGTCGCGCAGGAAGATGACCTGCTCGGCCCGGCTCAGCACGCTGAAGTCGTTCTTCAGGCCGATCTCGAGCGAGTGGCCGCGCAGCAGGCTGTCGCCGAAGGCGTGGAACGTGGCGATCTCGACGTCGGCGTAGCCGTAGGGGACGAGCTGATCGACCCGCTCCTCCATCTCGGCGGCGGCCTTGTCGGTAAAGGTGAGGGCCAGGATCTGCTCGGGCCGGGCGCGCCGCTGGGTGATGAGCCAGGCAATGCGGCGGGTGATGACGGTGGTCTTGCCGGTGCCGGCCCCCGCCACGATCAGCAGCGGCCCCGCATCGTGGGTGACGGCCTCACGCTGGGCGTCGTTGAGGCCGTCGAGGACGCGGTCGCCCGCCATGCGGCTCGACTATACTATGGCCCTCCCTGGAGGGTCGATGCATCAGTACGTCGCGCGACGGCTCCTGCTCTTCGTCCCCTCGCTGCTGGGGGCGTCGATCCTGATCTTCGTGCTGCTGCGGCTGGTCCCGGGCGACATCGCCGAGATCATCGTCTACCAGGCCGGCGCCGAGTCGGCGACCGTCCAGCGGCAGCAGGTCCGGGAGATCCGGGCGGAGCTGGGCCTGGACCGGCCCATCGTCGTGCAATACCTCGCCTGGCTCGGCAACGCCGTCCGCGGCGACTTCGGGCACTCCTACATCCAGCAGCGGCCGGTCACCCAGATCCTGCGCGAGCGCTTCCCGCGGTCGATGGAGCTGGCCTTTCTCACGCTGGTGGCGGCGGTCGTGTGGGCGGTGCCGCTCGGCGTGGTCTCGGCCGTGCGGCAGAACACGTGGGCCGACTACTTGGTGCGCGTCGTGTCGATCAGCGGCCTCAGCCTGCCCATCTTCTTCACGGGCGTCCTGATCCTGTGGGCGCTCGTGCGGTTCTTCGGCTGGCTGCCCCCGCTCGAGTGGGTGTCGTTCCTCGACGACCCCCGCGAGAACCTGAAGCAGCTCGTCTTCCCGACCCTGGCCCAGGCCTACTACATCGCGGCGCCCATCATGCGGCTGACCCGCTCGCAGATGCTCGAGGTGGTCCGCCAGGACTACGTCCGGACCGCGCGGGCCAAGGGGCTGGCCGACCGCACGGTCGTCTACCGCCACGCGCTGGCGAACTCGCTGCTGCCGGTGGTGACGTTCGTCGGCTGGTGGGGCGGACGGTTGCTGGGCGGCCTCGTCATCATGGAGATCATCTTCGCCGTGCCGGGGATGGGCACCGCCCTGGTCCAGGCCGTGAGCAACCGCGACTACCCGACCGTGCAGGCCATCGTGTTCGTGATGGCGCTGGTCTTCCTCACGCTCAACCTGCTCGTGGACCTGGTCTACGGCTGGCTCGACCCGCGGATCCACTATGCCTGACGTGGCGGAGCGGGCCGGGGTGGCGGTGGGCGTGGCCGGGGTCCCCCCGACCGCGGGGGCGGGCGCGTGGGGTCCGCTCGGTCACCTGGGCTGGTTCGTCGCGCGCCAGCCGCTCGGCGCCGCCGGGGCCCTGATCGTGACGGCGCTCATTGTCGCGGCGATCTTCGCGCCCGCGCTGGCCCCGCACGGTCCGAAGGACGCGGCCTTCGCGCCCTACCTGCCGCCCAGCGCCGAGTTCCTCATGGGCACCGACCACCTCGGCCGCGACATGCTGAGCCGCGTGGTGTGGGGGGCCCGGCTCTCGCTCTACGTGGGGTTGGCCTCGGTCCTCCTCGGGATCACCCTGGGGGCGCTGTGGGGCATCGTCACCGCCTACTTCGGGGGCATCGCCGACACCTCCAGCCAGCGCGTGGTCGACAGCCTCATGGCCCTGCCGCCGATCGTGCTCGCGCTCGCCCTCATGGCCGCCCTCGGCCAGTCGGTCACCAACGTCATCATCGCGCTGGCCGTGCTGCTCATGCCGACGGCGGCCCGCACCATGCGCTCGGTGGCGTTGTCGATCAAGGAGATGCCCTACGTCGAGTCCGCCCGGGCCGCCGGCGCGGCCGAGTGGCGGATCATCTTCCGGCACGTCGTGCCCAACACCCTGGCCACCTACATCGTGATATTCACCGTCAACATCGCTTACGCCATCGTGGTGGAGGCGTCGCTGTCCTTCCTCGGCCTCGGCGCGCCGCCCGACGAGCCCTCGTGGGGCAGCATGCTCACCGCGGGGACCCAGGCGCTGGAGACGGCGCCCTGGATGGTGTTCTTCCCCGGCCTGGCGATCAGCCTCACCGTGTTCGGGCTGAATCTCCTGGGCGACTCGATTCGTGACCTCACCGACCCGCGGCTCCGGGGCGGCCTCGGATGACCTCGGCAGAAGGAGACCCGACGATGCGACGACTGTCCGTCCTGCTCGCGATCCTGATCGTCCTCGCCCTCGCCTCCGGCGCCGCCGCGCAGGAGAAGCCCCGCGCCGGCGGCGTCCTGAACTGGTACGTCTACGGCGATCCCGGGCGGCTCGACATCCACCTGGAATCGCCGCTGTCCGTGCAACAGGCCCTGGCCGGCATCCACTCCGGCCTCCTGCACCGCGACCCCGACGACCCGGCCAAGATCACCGGCGACCTGGCGGAGCGGTGGACGGTGTCGGGCGACGGCAAGGTCTACACCTTCCACCTCCGCAAGGGCGTCAAGTGGCACGACGGGCAGCCGTTCACCTCCGCAGATGTGAAGGCCACGCTGGACCGCGTGCTGAGCCCCAACACCAAGAGCCCGCGCTGCGGCTCGATGCTCAAGCCCGTCGTGGCCGGCGTCGAGGCCGTCGACTCTCACACCATCCAGGTGGCGCTGAAGTTCCCGGCCGCCCCGTTCCTGGAATACATCGCCTCGGCGTGGTGCCGCATCGCCGCCAAGCACGTGCTCGACAAGCACGGCGACCTGTCCAAGGTCGAGGCCCAGGTGGGCACCGGGCCCTTCAAGTTCAAGCGCTACGAGCGGGGCAGCGTGATCGAGTGGGAGAAGAACAAGGACTACTTCCTGCCCGGCCTGCCCTACCTGGACGGGGTCAAGCAATACGTGCTGGTCGGCTTGCCCACGCAGCTGGCCGCCGGCAAGGCCGGACGGGTCCACCTGTGGGACACCTGGCCACCGATGAAGAAGACCGACGCCGATGAGCTGCGCCGTGCGCGGGGCAATGACGTGGACATCTCGCAGAACTCGATCAACACCATCTTCCTGGCCTTCATGCACACCGAGAAGCCGCCCTTCGACAACGCCGACATGCGGCGGGCCGTGCACCTGGCCCTCGACCGCCAGGAGATCGTCGCCAAGGCCCTCGAGGGCGCCGGCATCCCCTGCGCCATCCTCGACCCCAAGCTCGCCGGGGAGTACGCCCTGCCGCTCGAGGAAGTGAACAAGATCCCCGGGTGCCGGCAGCCCAAGGACCAGGACATCGCCGAGGCCAAGCGGCTGGTGGAAAAGCACTACCCCAACGGCGTGGACGTCGAGGCGGCCGTGCGCTCGGTCGGCAACTACGTCGACCGCGCCCAGCTCATCCTGTCCCAGCTCCGCAAGATCGGCATCCGCGGCACGATCAAGACCTACGAGAGTGCCGCCGGCTTCGCCGTGTTCGGCAAGGGCGACTTCGTCTTCCTGCCCACCCAGGACCGGGCCATGGTGACCGTGGACCCGGGTGACCTCTTCAGCCTGGTCTACACGACCGACGCCGGCAGCAACTGGGGCAAGTGGAAGGACAAGAAGGCGGACGAGCTGACCGCCCAGGGCCTCCGGGAGACGAACCCGGCGAAGCGCAAGCAGATCTACTGGGAACTGCAGCGCCACCTGCTGAGCGGCGCGCCCTCGGCGATCCCCGTCGCCTGGGTCGAGGGGTTCCACTTCGTCGACAAGAAGGTGCGTGGCTACAAGTTCGCGCCCACCGTCTACGACAACAACACCTTCATGAAGGTCTGGCTGGCCCAGTAGCCCGGGGCCGGCTGGGCGCTCAACGGCGGATGTCGGAGCCGCCGGCCAGGAGGTCGGCGACGTCGCGCGCGTCGATCAGCGCGACGTCGCCCCAGGTGGAGCACTTCAGCGCGGCCACGGCGGCCCCCGCGTCCACCGCCTCCTGGGGACCCCGGCCGCTCAGCGTCGCCCACAGGAACCCGGCGACGTAGGCATCGCCGGCGCCGACGGGGTCGACCACCTGGACCGTATGCGTCCGGCTCGGGCGCCACAGGCGCCCGGCGTCCAGCACGGTCGAGCCAGCCTGGCCCTGGAGCATCGCGACGGTGGCCTTTGGCGCGAGCCGCACCAGCGCCTCGATCATCGACTCGACCGGCCCGTCCAGACCGAACACCGTGCGGGCCTCGGCCTCGCCCATGAACACGTGCCGGGCCGCCGGCAGCACCGACTCGGTGAACGCGCGCGCCTCGGCGGGCGACCAGAGCGTGGCCCGGTAGTTGAGGTCGAACGACACCGCCGCAGCCTCGCGAAACACCGTCTCGACGATGCGGCGCGGTCCCGGCCCCAGCGCCGGGGTGATGCCGCTGACGTGCACCAGGCGGGCTTGTCGCACCGGCGCCCAGTCGATCGCCTCGGGCGTGAGCCGGGCGAAGGCCGAGTCGCGCCGGTCGTAGAGCACTCGGATGGGGCGCGGGGGGGCCCCGAATTCGAGAAAGTAGACGCCGACCCGGGCGTGATCGACCATCCGCACGGGCGCGCAATCCACACCGTGGCCGGTCAGCTCGCGCCGGATCCGCTCGCCCCAGGCGTTGGCCGGCAGGGCGGACACCCAGGCCGTCCGCAGGCCCAGCCGCGCGCACGCCGCCGCCACGTTGGCCTC
This sequence comes from Candidatus Methylomirabilota bacterium, assembly GCA_035762565.1. GTDB lineage: Bacteria > Methylomirabilota > Methylomirabilia > Rokubacteriales > CSP1-6 > AR5. The sequence continues at coordinate 58,094 of DASTOJ010000131.1, forward strand.
GGCCCCGCCGACCTGGACGTCCAGCTGGCGGGCGGTCTCGATGCGCGCCGGCACGGGAACGGACAGCCGCAGCATCACCTCGCCGACGGCGACGAGGTCGTGCATCTAGCCCAGGCGGATCGTGAGGGAAGTGCCCAGGATCATGGAGGTAGTGATCAGCGCCGGCCGTCGCTCGGTGTCGAAGACGATGCGCGCGGGTCGGTCCTGGCGCGCCCACGAGGAAAATCCGCTGAGGTCGAGCAACGCCGACGCCGTGCGGGTCTGGGGGTCGGGCTCGATCCTCAGCTCGAGCGGCATCAGCTCGGCCCGGTACGAGCGCGCCACGTCATCCGGGCCTTCGTTGTCACTGCGCCGGCGCCGGACCACATGGGTGCGCAGGCGGCCATCCGGGTGAGGCTTCCAGTACCCGTCGCGATAGTTCAGCAGGGCCGTCAGCGCGTCGTCGACGGTCACGCCGTCGGGCAGCGGCACCACGTCGTCCACCACCCGCAGCTTCCGCAGGAAGAAGGTCTCGCCCCGCGCGTGGTATTCGACGACCCGCCGCCCATAGTCGTAGGTAACCTGAGTGCGCGACTCCCGCCCCCTCACCTGGAACCACGACGCGCCGCGCAGCGGCACCCACCGCCCATCCCGCAGCATCCCGTTCGACTCGATCCGGTTGGCGATCCCCTCCCCCTGTCCGCTGACGCGCACCTCGTAGCGCCCGGCCCCCCGATCGATGCGCTCCTCGACGGTCCCCTCCAGGTGGAAAGTCAGCATCGAATAAAGGATACCGACGTCGGCGGCAAAGGTCCCCCGGCGGACGGCAGGGTCGGCGGCCAAGCGGCCACGGGGGGTGAGGAGAAAGGCCAGTGCCAGTGTCAGGAAGCTGCGGCGGTTGACGTTTTGAGTGGACATAACCGCTTGCTGCCGTATTCTACCAGCGCCCCGCTCCCGGAGCTTGGACAGAGGGACGTCACCTGCTACCGTACACGCAAATGTTCGACACCAAAGCGAAAGAAGCGCCGCATTGGAGCGAGCGGGAGGCATTACAGCTGTGCCGCTTATCAATGTCGGTGGCTGCGCCGGCACGGCGAGGCAGGCTGATTGGTCGCCAAATGCTCCCAGTTCCTAGCGCATCCCGAGCGACATAAGCCACGAGCGAAGTGCGTCACCGGTGA
>DASTOJ010000132.1:0-2239 GCA_035762565.1 Candidatus Methylomirabilota bacterium
GATCACCTTCGGGATGGTGGCCGTGTCGAACTGCGTGTTGCCGGGATCCTCCCGCTCCGGCGAGAAGGCCAGGAAGAAGTCCTGCCCGACCCGAAGGCCGCCGGCCTCGAGCCGGGGCAGGACGACCTCCTCCGTCGTGCCCGGGTACGTCGTGCTCTCCAGGCACACGAGCTGATGGCGTCGCAGCGCGGCCGCGACCGCGTCGGCCGTCGTCTCGACGTACCGGAGGTCCGGCTCGCGATGCCGGGTCAGCGGGGTGGGAACGCAGATGATGACCGCGTCGGGCTCGGCGAGGCGCTCGAGGTCGACCGTCGCCTCGAACCGGCCGGCGGCGACGAGGGCCTGCACGCGCGGCGCGGGCACGTGCTGGATGTAGCTGCCCCCGTCGTTGAGTTGCTTGACCTTGCCGATGTCGATGTCGAAGCCGATCACCCGGAAGCCGACCTCTCCGAAGCGCAGCACCAGCGGCAGGCCGACATAGCCGAGACCGATGACGCCGACGGTGCACTCCCGGCGGGCAATCCGCGCCTTCAGCCGCTCGACCTCCGACATTGCCCCTCCTCCGCGCTCAGCCGCGGAGCGCCGGCATGACGTCGCGCGCGAACCAGCGCAGCTGCTCCCTGAACTCCTTCGGGGACAGCCCCTCCGCCCAGTGGATCATGAAGTCCTCGAGCCCGGGATACCTCGCCTCGATCGACCGGATGCCCTCGATGACGTGCCGCGGCGGGCCGCAGAACCAGGCCTTCTGCTGGATACCGTCGGCCAGGTTGGGGACACGGGCCGGCGCGCCCGGGGTGCCCCAGGTGCGCCCGTGCTCGTCGGCGTACCGGACGAAGCCGAACGGCGCGAACCACTTGTAGCGCTCGTCGTGCGACGGCTCCACGCGGCGGGCGGCTTCCTCGGGGGTGTCCGCCAGGTAGACCCCGGCGCCCCAGATGACGTCCTCGCCCAGCTGCTTGGGGCGGCCGTGCTTCGCGCAGGCATCGCGGTATGCCTTCAGGACGTCGTCGAGGATCTTCTCGCCGTTGAGCGTCACCATGGCCTTGAAGTTCTTCGAGGCCATGTAGTCGATCGACTTGCTGCTCGCGATCGGCATCCAGACCTCGACCGGCAGGTGCTTCGGCCGCGGCACCGAGGTGATCTCGCGGAGCTGGTAGCCGCGGTAGTCCACCGGCGGCGGGCACTGGTAGGCCTTGCCGTGGTGGCTGAACGACGCTTCGTTGAAGCACTTCAGCAGCAGGTCGACCTGCTCCTCGAACAGCTGCCGGTTGGCGGCCTGGTCGATCACGGGCGCGCCGAAGGTCTCCACCTCGCGGGAGTGATAGCCGCGTCCCACGCCCATGATGACGCGGCCGTCGGTGACGATGTCGGCCATCGCGTAGTCCTCGGCGAGCCGGATCGGATGCCACATGGGCAGCACGTTGAAGGCGCACCCGAGCTTGAGGCGCTTCGTCTGCGTGGCGAGCCACAGCGAGAGCTGGATGAGGTTCGGAAAGCACTCGTAGCCTTCGTGCTGGAAGTGGTGCTCGGCCGTCCACAGGGCGTAGTACCCCAGCTCGTCCATCAGCTGGGCGACGTCGCGCGCGGTGAAGAACGGCTCGCTCAGCCGTGCGTTGTCGTAGCGCCGGGCGTCGGCCGGCGTCCCCGACAGCCCGATGTTCTCCAGCTCGACCTGCCCGACGTACAGAACGTGGAATCGCTTGATCATCGCGCTGTCCAGCCTCCATCGATCACGAGCGTGTGCCCGGTAATGTAGCCCGCTTCGTCGCTGGCGAGGAAGCGCGCCGTCGCCGCGACCTCCTCCACCGTGCCGCGCCGCCCCGCCGGCGTCACCGCCCTGATGGCCGCCTCGTCCCCGCCGACTCCGCGCATGACCGGGGCGTCGGCCCCGAGAATGGTCGTCGAGTTGGCGCGCAGTCCCGTCTGGATCGGACCGGGACAGATCGCGTTGACGGTCACCCCGCGCGCCGCGGCGTTGACCGCGAGCTGGCGCGTGAGACCCACGACGCCGTGCTTGGACGCGACGTAGGCGGGGCCGCCGCCGTCGCCGATCAGCCCGGCCACCGAGGCGAGGTTGATGATGCGCCCGCGGCCGGCGGGCACCATCTCCTCCAGGGCGCGCTTGCAGCCGAAGAACGTCCCGCCCAGGTTGATCGCGATGACCTTCGACCACAGCGCGGGCGACATCTCCTGGACCGGCGCGTAGCCGTCGAGGATGCCGGCCGCGTTCACCATGATC
>DASTOJ010000133.1:0-29125 GCA_035762565.1 Candidatus Methylomirabilota bacterium
TGCTCTGCGTTGAGGACAAGGGCTATACGGGCGGCACCGAGGACAAGGGCACCAAGGACCCCGTCAGAGCGGCTGCGGAGGCTCGGACCCGACGCCTCATCGATCGCGGCGCCGAGTCCATGCTCAAGGATCTCGGACTAAAGCTGCAGGTCTTCCGGCGGCGCGTACCGTGGGTTCGCGAGCGGCGGGATGGCCGCGGCCCGGCGAGAATTGTGCCCAGGAATGTGCCCGCGGCCACCCGAAACCGCCCCCATTCCACCCCCCGCCAGCCAACGACGAAAAAGAAAACCCCCCGGTAACGCTGCAACTTACCGAGGGGTTATGATTCGCGGCACGCTTTGTAAGGGCTGTGCTCTCCCAGCTGAGCTATCCGCCCGTGTCAACAAGATCAGTGAGTTACGCAGTGCGGCCCCATCGTAGCACGGTGAACGTGCCCTGAAACGACTACCTCGGTGGTGACCCTGTCGCTGCCGGTCGCAGACGTCGCAGGCGCGCCTTGAGATCGATCACGAACGACGCGTAGGCGGGGTTCGCGACCTGGTTGACCAGCTGGTGGGGATCCGTCGCGAGATCGTAGAGCTCCGACCGATCGCCCTCCGTCTCGACGTACACGTACCGGCCGGTGTGGATTGCGGCGTACGGCGCCCAGCCGGCCGCGGCGGCGGCGGATCCGACCCAGCCCTCGAGCAGCAGTTCATCGCGCCACGCCGGCGCCGACGGCGCCTGGACGCGCCTGGCGTCGAGGAGCGGAACGAGCGAGCGTCCGTCCACGTCGGCGGGGATCGGGATGCCGGCCAGCTCGTAGATCGTGGGCGCGATGTCGATGTTGGCGACCAGCCGCGTCTCGACCCGTGGCTTCGATGCCAAGCGCGGATAGCGCACACCGAACGGCACGCGGCTCGACTCCTCGTAGGGGGCATTCTTGCCCCACGGAATCCCGTGCTCGCCCCAGAAGTGCCCGTTGTCCGAGAGATAGAGCACGACGGTGTCGTCCAGCTTTCCCCGCGCGGCCAGCGATGCCAGCAGGTTCTCGACCGCGTGGTCGAGCGCGTTCAAGCTCTGGAGCTGCCTCACCCGAAACGCGTCGATCTCTCCGATGAGATCCGGCGTCAGTGGCGGCAGCGAACGAAACCAGCGCGGCCGGGTCGCGACGTCGGCCCTGTTGAAGCTCGGCGGGCGGTGGGCGGGCAGCGCCTCGTGGAGCTTCTCGTCGCCGGGCGCCGGCTCGGGCGGGCGCAGGAAGAACGCCTTGTCCATCGGCCCCCGGGGCGGCCCTCCCGGACGCTCGTAACCGAAGTGGGGCGCGTTCGGGGAGAACAGCAGCACGAAGGGCTTGTCCTGCTGGCCGGCGCGCTGGAGAAACTCGAGCGCGTGATCACGCTGGATGTGCGTGAGATAGCCGCGCAGACCCGTCCACGTGCCGTTGAGGTTCACCCGCGGGTCGAAGTAGTGCGCGATCCCACTCGGTCCCGCGGCCCACACGTCGAACTCCGGCCGTGCCGTGCCATCCCAGGAATTCAGGTACTTCCCGACCTGGCCCGTGTAGTAGCCGCTCCTCTTGAGGCGCTCGATGAACGTCTCCTTCTGCAGCGGGATCGAGTTGGAACGCACGCCGTGCTTGTGGGCGTACATCCCGGTGAGGATACTCGCGCGGCTGGGACAACAAAGCGACGTCGTGATGTACGCGCGCGAAAAGGTGACCCCTTCCCCGAAGATGCGTGCCTTCGTTCGGGGCATGTAGTCCAGCGTATCGTGGCGCTGGTCGTCGCTGAGGATGATGAGGAAGTTCGGCCGAGCCCCGGCCTCTGTCGCTGGCGGCGTGACGGCGAGTACGAAGGTGGCGAGGCACAGCACGCCAGTCACTGACCCCGCGTCCGCTCTCATGGATCGATCACCTGATCCGCCCGCACCAGCACCGACGGCGGGATCGTGAGGCGAAGGGCCCGGGCGGTCTTGAGGTTGACGACCACCTCGAACTTGGTGGGTCGCTCGACGGGCAGGTCAGTGGGCTTCGCACCCTTGAGGATCTTGGCCACGTACGTGGTCGACTTCTTGAAGGCAGCGACGGGTCCGACGCCTCTAGGGCAAGAATGCAGTCCAGCTCGAGGTGGACCAGCTCGGCGGCCAACTCAGAGGCGACCGCCCGGCCCTTGGTGAATCGCCACTCGATGACAAGGTTCGAACGGTGAGAGGTAGCCAATCCGATGAACCTTCCCCCCTGCTGCGCCCTGGCGGTGAGCGGCGCGGCGAAAGTACCAGCCAGGGAGGTCACGAGGAAGCGGCGCCGGTCCATGCCGGGATGGTGGGGCGGCCAACCGGCCAGGTCAAGGGCGGTCCGGCATCGCGGATCGGCCCGTCGCGGGCGTCGGCGCGGCGAGGATCGCAGCGGCTCGCGGGCTATCGGAGCATCGAGCGGAGGAAGCGACGGCGCGCGCCGGGTGGGCTACACTGAGCGCATGAGGGCGGTCCTCGTATCGCTCTTGGCCGTTGCACTGCTGCCTGGCGTCGTCAGCGTCACGCCCGTGCCCGCCGCGCCCCCGGACGACATCGCCGCGTACTGCCGGAGCGCGTACCCTCAGGTGCAGTTCCAGGTGCGCTGCATCAATCTCGAGAAGGCCGCGGCCGCGCGGGTCGCGCGCGCAGGAGCGGGAGGCGACCCGGACGCCGTCAACCGATGCCGCGGAAGCAGCGCGTCGTGGTCGGAGATGGAGCGCTGCCTGGCAGAGTCGACTCGCGCCGCGTCCACCGGGGGCGCCGGGGCCGCCGGCGGGTCCCTGAGCCGTCCACCGGGGCAGCCGACCGATCCGGGGGCATCACGGCCCCATGAGGGCGGCGCGCTACCGGCGGAACCCGCCCGGCCCGCGGCCCCGGGGCCTGCGACGGCGCCGGGCGCGGCGGGCGCGCCGTCACCGTCGACGGTCATCCTCGGCCCGCAGGCGACGCCGACGCCTCCCTCGGAGAAGAACCGGCAGACCCGAACGATCTCCGAGGCGGATGCCGAGCGGCAGCTGCGCGGCGTGCTGGAGCGCGAGGGGCATCCAGCCGCGCGCTGCACGAAGAAGCAGTACGGGCCCGGCTGGGTGACGATCTGCGAGTGACGGCGCGTGTAACGTGGGAAGATTTTTTCCCACTCGCGCGCGCTTGGCGCTTGACGGTGGCAGACCGCCTTGACGAGAATGCGCGCATGCTCACACGCTCCGTCGGCGGAGGTGAACGCCGAGCGCTCGATGGTGTGCGCGTCCTGCTGGTCGAGGACACCGACGATACGCGCGAATTGCTCACGTTCGTGCTCGAGCAGTGCGCCGCCGTGGTGACGGCGGCGGCCTCCGCGACCGAGGCGCTCGACGCCTTCCTGCGCGATCGGCCGCAGATCGTCGTCACCGACCTGGCGATGCCCGGCCACGACGGCTACTGGCTCCTGCGCCAGGTGCGGGCCCACGCCACCGACGTGCCTGCGGTGGCGCTGACGGCGTTCACCGAGCACTACTCGCGCGAGCAGGCGCTGGCGGCCGGATTCGACGCGTTCCTGCCCAAGCCGATCGAGCCCGACGCGCTGTGCCGCGCGCTGCGCGGCGTCCTGCGCGCGTAGGTCACTCGCCCAGGAACCTCCGGACGTTGCGCCGCGTGTCGTCCAGCGCGCGGCGGAAGTCGTCCTCGCCCGACTCGACGCCACGGCGGATCGTGTGCCAGTCGTCGCGGAGCCTTCCCAGCAGGTCGAAGCGGGACGGGGACGCCGGCCCCGGCCGGGGCGGCGTCACCTCGCTCGCGGCGCGACGGGGCGGCGTCACCGCCACCGCCGTGGGAGGCGGGGATGACGGGCGAGCCCGTGGGGCGGCCAGCGCGTCCGCCTCCACATCGTGAGGCGGTGCGAGCGCGGCATCCGGCAACGGCGCGGGCTTTCCGACGACGAGTGGCAGAGCGGCGGCGGGTGCCGGGGTCGGCGGCGCGGCATCAGCCGGGAGTGGAGGCGGGGCCCCGGCCATGGGGGGTAGATCGGCCCGACGGTCGGGTGGAGCGCTCGCACCATGCGCGGTCGACGGCGGCCGCCGAGCCGCCACGGTGCGCGGGGTGCGCGGGGTCGTGACCGCCCGCGCCGGCGCCGGCTCGGCCCTCGGCGCGGTGCCGGCGGCCTCGCCATCGCGCAACCGCTCCAGGTCGTCGAGCCGCGCTTCGGCCTGGGCCAGCCGGGATTCCTGGGCATCGAGCCGGGTGCCGGGCGCTGGCACGCGCGCCTCGACCGGCGCGACCGGCGGCGCCGCCGGGCGCGGCGGCTGAGCCAGGATGACGGCGATCACGATGGCGGTGGCGGCGAAGCAGACCGCGGCTACGGCGTGACCGAGGCGCGTGACCAGCTGCCGGCGCGCGGCCGCGCCGGGCGGCTCCTCGCCGGCCGGCGTGAAGCCGTAGAGCACGACCAGGACGCAGAGCACGACGGCGGCGAGGGCGCTCAGGATTACGGAGACGGCGAGTGCGGCCGGGGCGAGCGCAGGCATGGTTCTCCTCCGCCCCTGCCCTTCACTGTATCAGAGCCGGCTAGCCTCGCAGCCCGAGCGCGCCGAGACGAGCGGGGGTGGGCACACCGTCGGCGTCCCACCCGCGCAGCGCGTAGTAGTCGTCGAGCATCGCGCTCAGCTCCCCGGGCGGACAGTACATGCCGGCCGACGGTCCCTCGGGGATCGGCTCGTGCATGACCTTCCACGGCAGCACGTCCTGGCTGCGGCGCACGCCCTCGCGCACGTTGAACAGCCGCTCGAGGTTGACGATGCGCTCGCCGATCCGCTCCAGCTCGTCACTGCCGACGTCCCAGCCCGTCACTGCGCTCACCATGCGCGCGTACGGCTCGCCCACGAACAGTCCGAAGCCGCGCTCGGAGGTGAAGCGGCACAGCACCAGCGAGTCGCCGACCGCGGTGAAGTGCTGGCTGCGCGCGGCGAAGGCCGGTTTGTCGGCCGTCGAGCGGCGGTCGAACGCCGGCGCGTACTGGGGCGTGGGGCGCGTGTCGTGGTGGCTGCCCCCCCGGGTGGCGGTGGCGTAGCCGATCGACAGCCCCTTGAGCGCGCGCGCGGAGTGGGCGGGCAGCTCCAGGCGCTTGACGGCGTAGACGAGCCGCGTGGCCTCGGGGTGGACCGACTCGGCCAGGCGCCACGCCCCCTCGGCCAGCCGCTCGCCGAAGCCCTCCCGGCGCGCGGTCATCTCGACCAGACGCAGCATGCCGCGCCAGTCGCCCCAGCCGAACGGCAGCCCGATCTCGCCGGTCGTCAGCCAGCCGCGCTCCAGCGCCTCGCAGACCACCGCCAGCGTGACGCCCATCGAGATGGTGTCCAGGCCGAGCAGGTCGCAGAGGTCGTTGGCCAGGATCAGCGCCTCGGGGTTCGCGATGCCGAGCATCGGGCCCAGCGCGAAGATCGTCTCGTACTCGGGCATCTTCGCCCGCGTGCCCCCGAATTCGCCCTCGCCGATCGCGTACTGCTTGCCGCACGCCACCGGGCACTTGAGGCACGTGGTGTCGCGGTCGTGGTAGTGGGCCTTCATCGCCTCGCCGCCCACCGCGCGCGCCTCGGCGAAGACCTCGGTCCGGAGGTTGTAGGCGCCGAGCGCGCCCAGCGCGTTGATGGGGCCGACGAGAAACGGTGTGCCGAAGGTGGTCAGCGCCTGGGTGCCCTTCCTGAGCGGCTCCCGCGCTTCCTCCAGCAGCGCCTTGAGCGCGGCCGGATCGGCGACCTCGGTCTTCCGGCCGCCCCTCACCACGACGGCCTTGACGTTCTTGCTGCCCAGCACCGCGCCGAGCCCACCCCGGCCCGACACGCCCTCGCGGTTCTTCCAGTAGTGGGCCATCGCGGCGAAGCGGACGCCCCGCTCGCCGGCGGGGCCGATTGCGATCGCGTCGGCGTCGGCGCCCTCGGCGGCCACGAGCGCGCCCACGGTGTCGCGCGTCGAGCGGCCCCACAGCGCGGCGGCCGGCTTCAGGACCGCCCCCTGCTCGCCGACGACGACGCAGGATGGCGCCGCCGCCCGGCCGGTCAGCACCACGGCGTCGAAGCCCGTGCGCTTGAGCGTGGCCGGGAAGCGTCCGCCGAAGGTGGAGTCGAAGAACAGCCCCGTGAGCGGCGACTTGGCGGCCACGCACGCGCGGCTGTTGCCCGGCACGGTGGTGTCGGTGACGGGCCCGACCGCGAAGACGACCGCGTTGGCGGGATCGTACGCGTCCACGCCGGCCGGCACGTGATCGTAGAGGATCCGCGCCGCCAGGCCGTTGCCGCCGAGCAACGCGCGCGCGGCCGCCTCGACGAGGGGCTCGATGCGGCACGCCCCGGTGGCGCAGTCCACGAACAAGATGCGGCCGCCATAGCCGTGCATGGCGGCTTATCTTACCCGGTCAGCGACCGAGCGCGGACAGACCCTGGCGGGCGGCGGCGGCGAGGTCGGCCGGCAGGTCGCCCTGGGCGAGCAGTGTGCGATAGGCGCGCTCGGCGGCCTCGCTCTGCCTGAGCGAGGCGAAGGCGCGAGCGGCGGCCAGCAGGCCACGGCGACCGTGCACGGAGGTGGGCGCGGCGTAGGCGGCGGTGAGGTAGTACTCGGCGGCGGCCAGGGAATCGCCCTCGCCCGCGTAGGTGTCGCCGATGGCCTGCGCGGCCTCGGTCGCCACGGCCAGGTCGTCGCTCTTGAGGAGCCGCCCGAGGGCGCTGCGGGCCTGGTCCCAGCGCCGCTCCTGCACGAGGAGCCGGGCGTGACCGAACAGCGCCGGCGTGCTCCACTCGGCCCCCGTGCCCTCGCGTGCCACCCGCGCGTACGCCTCCAGCGCGCCGGGGCGGTCGCCGGCCGCCTCGCGCACGCGGGCCAGCAGCATCGTCGTGCGTGTGGTGGGCGCGTCGACGGCGGCCTGCTCGAGCTCGCGACGCGCCTCCTCCGTCCGGCCGGTCTCCAGCAGCGCCTCCCCCACGCGCGCGCGGCCGGCAGCGACGAACGGGCTCTGCGGGAAGCGCTGGCGGAGGAGCATGTCGGCCTCGTAGGCCACGGGCCAGACCTTGGCGTCGGCGGCCGCCGCGGCCACGCGCTCCAGACCGTCGTCCGCCGCGTCGTGGCCCGGGTGCTCGGTGACGATCCGGCGCGCGGAGGCCAGCGCCCCGGGCCAGTCCGTCGCTTCGAGCGCGATGCCGGTGAGCGCGTACAGCAGCTCGCCGGCGCGGCCGGCGCTCCGCGGCCCCGGCGGCAGCGCGGCCAGGGCCGCCTGAGCCGGCTTGGCGAACTCGCGCACGGCGCCCTTGTGGAAGCCGGCCACCGCCAGCCCGTACTCGGCGGCCGCGACGACGTCGGGCGTGCCGGCGTCGCGCGCCTCGGCGAACGCGCGCGCGGCGTCGTCCCAGCGCGACCGGCGCAGCGCGACCACGCCGGTCCCCAGGCTCGCGAACGCACCCAGGCCTTCCCGCCGGGCCAGGGCCAGCGCCCGCTCGGCGCCGGTCACGTCGCCGGAAGCCAGGAGCGCCGCAGCGTGGCCGGCGTGGGCCCGCCCGAAGAGCGCCGGGAAGGGCGCGCGTCCCAGCCAGTCGACGAAGGCGGCCCGGGCGCCCGCCGCGTCGCCCATGCGCACGAGCAGGATGCCGCGGTTCAGGCGGGCGAAGTCCGAGCGCGGATGCATCGGGTACGTCTGCAGCACGATGCGATCGAGCAGTCCGCGAGCGCCCTGGAGGTCGCCGGCGGTGATGGCCAGCTCGGAGGCCAGCACGAGCGCGTCGACGCCGTGCGGATGGTCCGGCGCCGAGCGCGCGAAGTCGAGGAACTCACGGTACGCAACGTCCGCGCGCCCCTGCCGCAGGGAGCTCCAGGCGCTGGCGAGCCGGACCATCGGCATCTCAGGCGCCTGGGGGAACTCGAGCAGCGCGCGCCGGAACGCCGCACCCGACACCGCGTGGTCGCCCGCGTGGTAGGCGGCCTCGCCCTCCAGGATGAGCGCGGCCAGCCGCAGCTCGGGCGGCGCCGGCGCCGAGGCGAGCGGATGCAGATCGGCGAGCGCTTGCCGGAACTCGCGCAGCTCGAAATTCGTGCGGGCGAGCCGGAACATCGCCTGCCAGCCCACCGGCGTCGCGCCGGCGACCTGGCGGGCCAGCTCGAACTGCGTGCGCGCCTCGTCGCGATTGCCGCGGGCGCGATCGGCCTCGCCCTTGACCAGGAGCACCCAGCCGCGCGCGGGCGGGGTGAGGGTCGACGCCAGCAGGTCCTGGGCGATGGTGTCGGCGTCGGCGGTCGTGGGCGAGTCGAGCGCCGCGCGCAGGAGGCGGAGCAGGAGCGGCAGCGCCAGGACCGAGCGCTGCGCGTTGAGGGAGGCGGCCGTGGCGCGAGCGCCGGCCCAGTCTCCCGTCGTCAGCTGCGCCAGCCCGAGCCCGGCCTCGCCCCACTCGCGGCTGATGACCGACGGCGGCTGGGCGAGATACGACCGGAACGCGGCGAGCGCCTCAGGGCCCTGGCCGGCCGCCAGCGCCCACCACGCCCGCCGCAGCTGGGCGGCGGGGGCGAGGGCATGGGCCCCGCCCTCGAGAAATCGCCGGAGCTCGGCCGCAGCCGGGCCCGGCCGGCCGACGCGCCCGAGCGCTTCGCCGTGCCAGAACAGGACGTCGCGCGCCAGGGCCGGCGGGACGCCGCGCTGCCGCAGCAGCGCCCAGGCCTGCTCGGCCTCCTCGTGACGGCCGAGCGCGTAGGCGGCCAGACCCAGGCCGTGGCGCGCCCACGCCTCGATCGGCGCCGGCGCGGCGCCGTTCAGGACGCTGGCGAAGGCCTCGCGCGCGCGGGTGGCGTCACCAACCCGCAGCGCGGTCCACCCGCTCGAGTGCAGCGCCCACACGCCCCACTCCTGGCGGAGACCGTCCTGCGCCACCTGGCGGAAGAGCCAGTCGGCCTGCTCGAACCGGCCCAGGCGGTAGTACGCCTCGCCCAGCCAGTACCGCGCCTCGCGCAGGATGTCGCGATCGGTGCCCGGCCGCGTCGCGCTCTCCAGCGCGCGAGCGGCTTCCTCGTGCTCGTTGCGGTGGAAGCGCGCCCGGCCGCACTCCAGCGACTCCGAGGCCACGCCGGTCCAGGCCCCGATGCAGGGCAGCGTCCGCGGCGGGTGCACGAAGGCGGCGGGCTTCTCGGCGGCGGGCAGGGCGACCGCCGCCGGCGGCAGCGGCGGCAGGTCGGCCGGCGCCGGCGGCAGGGGTGCGTCGGCCGTGACCGGCGGCTTGTCGAGCGGCGCGGCCACGAACGCCACCAGCGGCGCGAGATCGGGGGGCGGCGGCAGGAACGGGCGCGGGACGGCTGCGGTCAGGCCGAGCCACACGAGCGCGAGCGCCAGCGCGCGTCTCACTTCTTGCCCGCCGGTTTCGCCGCCGGCTTGGGGGGCTCACTGCGCTTGGGCGCGGGCGGGAGCAGCGCCTTCACGGCCGCCACGCGCTCGCGCGCCCAGTCGCGGAGGGTCGAGTCGGGGCTGCGGTTCACGACGGCCTCGTAGGCGGTCAGCGCCGCCTTCCACTCCTTCTGTTCCTCGCGCGCCAGCCCCAGACCGGCCAGGGCACGGTAGCGTATGCCGGCCTCCACGTCGCCCACCGCCCCGACCGCCTCGAACGCCTTCACCGCCTGCGGGAGGTGGCGGAGCTTCAGCTCCGACTCACCCACCAGGAGCCACGCCCCGGACCGCACGGCGTCGTCGTCGCTCTGGGCGGCGGTCCGGGCGAGCGCGATCGTGTCCTTCCAGTTCTTCTGCTTGAAGGCGGCGTCGGCCAGATCGAGTGCGAGGCGCCGCGTCAGTGGATGCTCCGGGAACTGCGCCCGGAGCCTGGTCCACGCCGCGTCGAGGTCCTTGGGCCTGGAGAGCCGGGTGGCGATCGTCGCCGCCTCGTGCAGGCCCTCGGCCGTCGGCGGCTCCTGCGCCATGAAGATGGCGTACGCCTGCTGCATCTGGGCCCGATCGCCGTGCCGGGCGGCCGCCTGGGCGATGAGCAGGCGCGCGGCCGGCGCCTGGTCGTGGCTGGGATGGGCGGCGACGAAGGCTTCGAGGTCCGCGAGCCCGCCGCGCGGGTCGCCTTCGCTGAGCTTCGCCCACCCCACCAGGTACTGCGCGTCGGGGATCAGCTTCGAGCCCGGGTACTTGGCCGAGAACGGCGTCAGCAGCGGCAGCGCCTCGCCGACCCGCTTGAGCTCGATGAGCGCGCGCGCCAGGTGCAGCGTCGCGTTCGGGGCCAGCGCGTGCTCGGGCCAGGCGGTCAGGAACTCGCGGAACGCGGTGGCCGCAGGCTGCGGGTGCTGCAGCTCCAGCTCGCACCACGCGAACCCGTACAGGGCGTCGGGCGCTAGCGGCGAGGCGGCGTCGGTGCGGACGACCTCGTCGTAGGCCGCGCGGGCCTCGCCGACCCGCTTGAGCCGGAAAAGCGCTTCGGCCTGCCAGAACTTCGCCTCCAGCAGCTCGGCCGGCGGTAGCGGAGCGCTCTGCGCCCGGGTGAGCGTGTCGAGCGCCGCCTGGGAGTCGGCCAGGGCCAGCTGAGCGCGGCCCAGCATCACGACGGCGCGGGGCAGCCGCGGGTCGCGCGGATACTGGGCGACGAACCGCTCGAGCGTGCGGCGGGCGACCGGGTAGAACCGATCGGCCAGCGCGCGCTCGCCCACCATGAAGAGGCGGTCGGCCTCCTCGAGCGCGGACACGGAGACGACGGAGGTCAGGGCCAGCAGCGCAGCGAGGGCCGGGACCATCGCCAGGCGGCGCTTCATATCAACGAGCCTAGCATGGCCATAGTAAAGTCTGAACGTGCGTTTGTGCGTGTTCGACCTGGACCACACTCTCGTGGACACCCCGCTGGACCTGGCGGCGATGGCCGTGGACATGCGGGCGCTGCTCGAGCGCCGCTGCGGGCCCCTGGCGGCCCGGCCCGACCGGTACCGCGTGGGCGAGTTGCTGGCCTGGTGCCAGGCCAACGCCCCCGACGTCGAGAAACCACTGTGGGAGATCGCGCTCGACCACGAGCGCCGGGCCATGGACGTGGCCGCGCTCGAGCCGGGAGCGCGGGAGGCCGTCGAGGGCGCCCGGGCGGCGGGCTTCGCGACGGCGGTGTGGACCAACAACGCCCGCGAGATCACCGGCGGCGCGCTGGCGCGGTTCGGACTGCTCGCGGCGCTCGACCTCGTCGTCACCCGCGACGAGATGCGCGCGCTCAAGCCCGACCCCGACGGCTGGCGCGTCATCGCCGGGTACTTCGGCGCCGCCCGGGACGCCATCGTCGTGGGCGATTCCTGGGTGGACGGCCTCGCCGCCCAGGCCGCCGGTGTCCCCTTCGTCGCCTACCGGCCGAGGGAAGCGGACCTCGCCCGCTGGAAGATCACGCCCATCGCCCGCCTGACCGACCTCGCCACCCTTCCGGCGTGGCTGCGCGAGCACGTACGCCGCGACCTCCCTCCGGCCAGCAATGGACCTGTTTGACGACCCCGACCGCGCGAGCGGAGCGGCGGCGCTCCCGGCAGGGCCGCTGGCCGATCGCATGCGCCCGCGGGCTCTCGACGACATCGTCGGTCAGGAGCACCTGCTCGGGGCCGGCCGCGTGCTGCGGGCCGCCCTCGAGAGCGGCGAGCCGCACTCGATGATCCTGTGGGGGCCGCCGGGCTCCGGCAAGACGACGCTGGCCTCGTTGATGGCCCAGGTGGCCGGCGCCCGCTTCGTGGCGTTCTCGGCCGTGCTGTCGGGCGTCAAGGAGATCCGCCAGGTCGTCGCCGAGGCGGAGACCGAGCGCGCGCGGCGCAAGCGGCGAACCATCCTGTTCGTGGACGAGATCCACCGCTTCAACCGCGGCCAGCAGGACGCGTTCCTGCCCCACGTCGAGAAGGGCACGATCGTGCTGGTGGGCGCCACCACCGAGAACCCCTCGTTCGAGGTGAACTCCGCCTTGCTCTCGCGCTGCCGCGTGTACGTGCTGCGCCCCCTCACCGAGGCCGACCTCGCGACGCTGATGCGGCGCGCGCTCGCCGATCGCGAGCGCGGCCTGGCCGCGCTGGCGCCGGACGTGGCGGACGACGCGCTGGCGCTCATCGCGCGCCTGGCCAACGGCGACGCCCGCTCCGCCCTCAACATCCTCGAGCTGGCCGTGCAGCTGACCCCGGCGGCGGCGGGACGGCGCGCGGTGAGCGAGGCCGGCATCCGCGAGGCGGCCCAGCGCAGGACCCTGCTCTACGACAAGAGCGGCGAAGAGCACTACAACCTCATCTCGGCGCTGCACAAGTCGCTGCGCGATTCCGACGCCGACGCGGCCCTGTACTGGATGACCCGCATGCTGGACTCTGGCGAGGACCCGCTCTACGTCGCCCGCCGGCTCGTGCGGTTCGCCTCCGAGGACGTCGGCAACGCCGATCCGCAGGCGCTCGCGCTGACGCTGGCCGCCAAGGACGCCTACGATTTCCTCGGCTCGCCGGAGGGCGAGCTGGCCCTCGCCCAGGCCACGCTCTATCTCGCGCTCGCGCCGAAATCGAACGCGGCCTACGTGGCGTTCACCGAGGCCCGGGCCGACGTGCAGGAGCGCCCGGCGGAGCCGGTGCCGCTGCACATCCGAAACGCGCCGACCGGGCTCATGCGCGAGCTGGGCTACGCAGGCGGCTACCAGTACGCGCACGACGCGCCCGACGCGCGTGTGGCGCAGGAGCACCTGCCCGAGGCGCTCCGCGACCGCCGCTACTACCGGCCCGTCGATCGCGGCCTCGAGGCCGAGCTGGGTCGCCGCCTGGCCGAGTGGCGCCGCTGGCGAACGGAGCGCGGCCGACCGGCCTGATCGCTGGCACCCTCCTTGCCTCGGTACGAGACCAGGAGGTTCGTCATGAAGCGCTCCCTGATCGCCCTCGCCATTCTGGCGCTGTCTGCCGGGACCGCGGTCGCCGCCCCGGGTGATCCGCGGGTCGTCCAGGGCACGCTCGAATGGCCTGCCAGCCTGGCGGCCGAGCCCTTCATCGCGATGCGCGGCGAGGACGGCCGCGTGTATTACGTCGACGTCAGCGCCGCCCAGCGCCGTGTTCCCGGGGCGTTGACGGCCGGGTCACGGGTCGCCGTCCTGGGCGTCGAGGGCACCCGGCCCCACGAGATGGCCGCCCTCGTCCTCGGGGCCGGTGACGCGGCATCGCTCGGGTTGACCGCACCCAACGCCGCGCCGGCGCCGGGCGGCGCCGCCGAGCCAGTCTGGCGCCTCGACGGGACCGTGCAATCCGTTTCGGGGTCGACCATAACCTTGCGCACCGCTGACGGGAAAACACACAACGTGGAAGCCTCCCAGCTCAGCGACGCGACGCTCAGGGCGCTCCATTCCGGGGACCGGGTGTCGCTGTTCGGTGTGCCGCAGCCCGATCGGCGGCTCGTCGCCAACGGGTACATCCAGGTCGCCGACCCGCCACCGCCGGCCGCCTCACCGCGCTGATCATAAGTCCCGCTCTTCACCGCCCACGCTCGCCGCGCCCCGGCGGCGGGCAGGGACTCACGGGCGGGGAAGGGGGACTGCTACAATTCGCTCATGCCGCGCGTGGGCGTGATCTTCGGCGGCCGCTCCGGCGAGCACGAGGTGTCGCTGGCCTCCGCCGCCTCGGTGATCGCGGCCCTCGAACAGCGCGGCCATCAGGTCGTCCCCATCGGGATCGCGCGCGACGGCCGCTGGGTCGTGGGCGGCGATCCCATGCGCGCCCTCGCCGAGCAGGCGCGGGGCGCGCTGCCCAGCGGCGACGAGACCGGCGCCGTCAAGAAAGCCCTGGCCGACCGCGCGGAGCGCGGGGGCGGCGCGGCGTCTCTCGCGCTCGTGCGCTCGGAACCCGCCACCAGCCTCCCCCGCGAGCTGGGCCAGGGGCTGGACGTCGTGTTCATCGCGCTCCACGGGCCGTACGGCGAGGACGGCGCCATCCAGGGCCTGCTCGAGGTCGCCGACGTCCCCTACGTCGGCGCGGGCGTGCTCGCCTCGGCGGTCGGCATGGACAAGGCCACCATGAAAACGGTGTTCCGCGCCCACGGCCTGCCGCTCGTCGAGTACCTGGTCGTCATGCGGCGCGACTGGCGCGCGCGGCCCGACGCGGTGACCCGTGAGATCGCCGGCGTCCTCGGGTTCCCCTGCTTCGTGAAGCCGTCCAACCTGGGCTCGAGCGTCGGCATCAGCAAGGTCAAGGCGGCGGCCGACCTGCCGGCCGCCCTCGACGAGGCCGCCCGCCACGACCGCAAGCTCGTCGTCGAGCGTGCGGTGCGCGGACGCGAGATCGAGGTGAGCGTGCTCGGCAACGACGCGGCGGAGGCCTCGCTGCCGGGCGAGATCGTCTACGAGGGCGAGTGGTACGACTACGCCACCAAGTACGCCGAGGGCCAGGCCCGGCTGGTGTGTCCGGCGCCGCTCACCCCCGAGCTCACGGCGCGCTTCCGCACGCTGGCGGTGGACGCCTTTCGCGCGATCGACTGCGCCGGCATGGCTCGGGTGGACTTCTTCCTGGAGGGCGGCACGATCCTCGTCAACGAGATCAACACGATCCCCGGCTTCACGTCGACGAGCGGCTACGCGCGCATGTGGGAGGCCACGGGGCTGGCGTATCCCGACCTCGTGCAGCGCCTGGTGGACCTGGCGCTTGAGCGTCAGCGCGAGAAATCCCCGTAGCGTGACCGTCGTCATCGCCGGCGGCGGCACCGGCGGCCACACCAGCCCCGGGCTCGCGGTCGCTTCGGGGCTGCGCGAGCGCGGCGTCGCCCACGCCTGGATCGGGAGCCGCGACGGCGTCGAGGCGCGGCGCGCGGTCGAGGAGGGTATTGCCTACCACGCGATCCCCACCGGCAAGCTGCGCCGCTACTGGGCGTGGCGCAACGTCACCGACCTCGCCGTGAACGTGCCGGCCGGCGTCGTGGGCGCGTGGTGGCTGCTGCGCCGGCTGCGGCCGCGCGTCGTGCTGGCGACCGGCGGCTTCGTCGCGCTGCCCGTCGTCCTGGGCGCGGCGCTGGCCGGCGTGCCGGTCGTCGTCCACGAGCAGACCGCCGTGCCGGGCCTGGCCAACCGCATCGCCGCCCGCCGCGCGCGCCGCATCGCGGTGACGTTCGCGGACAGCGGCCGCCACTTCCCCGCCGGGCGCGTCGTCCTCACCGGCAACCCGCTGCGCCCCGAGTTGCGCGCCGGTTCCCGCGCCGACGCGGTGGCCCGCTTCGCCCTCGATCCCGCGCTGCCGCTCGTCTACGTCACCGGCGGCGCCCTGGGCGCGCACGCGATCAACCGGGCCGTGGGCGAGCTCGTGGGCGAGCTGCTGGCACAGGCGCAGGTGATCCACCAGTGCGGCGACAATCCCGTCACCGGCGACCGCGCGTGGCTGGCCGCGCGGCGTGACGCGCTGCCGCCGGCGCTCGCCCGCCGCTACACAGTGCTGCCCTGGGTGGGCGCGGAGCTGGCGGGCATCTACGCCGCCACCGCGCTCGTCGTCACGCGGGCCGGCGCCGGCACCGTGAACGAGTGCTGCCAGCTCGGCCTGCCCGCCCTCTACATTCCCCTGCCCGGAGCCAGCGGCGACGAGCAGACCGCCAACGCCCGGCTCGTGGGCCGGGCCGGTGGCTGCTCGATCGTCCCCCAGGCCGGGCTCACGCCCGAGCTGCTGCTGGAGCGCATCCGCGGCCTGCTCGCCGAGCCGCCCCGCCTCAAGGAGATGGGCGAGCGCGCGCGCGCGCTGGCGATTCCCGACGCCACCGACCGGCTGGTCGCCCTGCTCCTGGAGGTCGCCGCGTGAGATCAAGCCGCCGGCGCACGCCCGCGAAGGTCGGCCCGCAGCGGGCAGGTCGGGCACCGGGGGACCGTGCGGCAGTGCGACTTGGCGGCGGCGACCAGCAGCGCGTGGAACTCGTTGAAGAGGGCAGGATCGGAGGGCAGGTGCGCCTCCAGCAACGCGCGCGCCTCGTCGTAGCCGACCCCGCGCCGCAGGAGGCGGTGGCGCGCGAGCACGCGGCGCGCGTAGGCGTCGGCGACGAACACCGGCCGGCCGGCGGCGTACAGCAGAATGGCGTCGGCCGTCTCGGGACCCAGGCCGGGCACGCCCAGCAACTCGCGCCGCAGTGCCCGCAGCGGCGCCCGGCGAAGCACCCGGAAGTCGCCGCCGCATCGCGCCAGCAGCCAGGTGGTGAAATCGAGCAGGCGCCGGGTCTTGAGCCGGTAGGTGCCCGCGGGACGGATCAGCGTCCCCAGCACGGCTGCATCGCAGGCGGCGAGGCGCCGCGGCGTCAGCAGGCCGCGGGCCCGGAGCCCGGCCATCGCCCGCACGGCGCCCGGCCAGGCCGTGTGCTGGGTGAGGATGGCCCCGACGGCGACCTCGAACGGCGTGCGCGCCGGCCACCAGCCCTGGGGACCGTACCGGGCGAGCAGCGAGCGATAGAGGCGGAGCAGGCGCGCCTTGACCGGGTCGTGGGGCGGCCCGGATATGCGGCGCCGCTTCGTCAGCACGGGGCGGCCTGACGCCATGGTGGGTCTCATCGTGCTGCTTCAGAGCCTGGTGCTGGTGATCGCGGGCCCGGCGGCCTCACCCGAGTATCTCCCGCTCCGCGTGGCCGAGGCCGAGGGCCTCTTCGCCCGTGAAGGCCTGCGCGTGGAGGTCCGGACGACGCGCGCCGAGCCCGGCGCAGCCGAGGCGCTGGTGCAGGGTCAGGCCGATCTCGTCGCTACGTCCGTCGACGCGATCCTCCGCTTCGGCCCGCGGTCCGTGATCCAGGGCCCGCGGCTGGTGTTCGGGCTGACGGCCGCGCCCCCGGTCGCGCTGCTGGTGCCGGCGTCGCAGGCCGAGATCGTCAAGTCGCTGAACGACCTGCCGGGCACGCGCGTGGGACTGTCCAGCCCCGGCGCCCCGGAGCAAGCCTGGTTCGGCTGGCTGCTGGCGCGCGCCGGGCACAGTGTCGCGCAGATGTGGGTCGTGAGCCACGGCAGCCGTGGCCTCGTCGCCGCCGTCGAGAGCGGGGACGTGCACTCCGGGCTCGTCCACGAGCCGTTCGCGTCGCGGCTCATCGCCGACGGCCAGGCGCGCGTGCTCGTGGACTTTCGCACGCCGGACGGCGTCGCCCGGGTCCTGGGGAGACCGACGGTGAACGCGGCGGTGTTCGCGCGGGCCGACCGGCGGCCCCGCGACCGTGATCTCGGCGCCTTCGCCCGGGCGGTGCTGGCCGCCGAGCAGCGCCTCGGGACCGCGCGGGCGGACGAGCTGGCCGCCCGGCTGCCCGCGCGCGTGGTGGGTCCCGCGGCCGAATTCGCCGCGCGGCTGGAGGCGACACGCTACATATATCTGCCGGGCGGGCTGGTGAGCGCCGATCAGCTCCGCGACACGCTGGCGCTGCTCCGCGCCCATCAGCCGTTGCCGGTCGCCAGCCGGGTGCCGGCGCCGGAGGAGATGCTCCACGTCGAGCCTCTGCGCCGCGTTCTCAACCCGCCGGCGGGGCGCTGACCGGCACGCCGAACGCCGCCAGCAGCCGGCCGGTCTCCGCGAGCGGCAGCCCCACGACGTTGGTGAAGGAGCCCTCGAGCCCTGCCACCAGCGCCGCGCCCCGCCCCTGGATCGCGTAGGCGCCGGCCTTGTCCAGCGGCTCGCCGCTCGCCACGTAGGCTTCGATCTCCGCCTCGCCGTAGTCCGCCATCCGCACGCGGCTCACCACCGACACCGCGTCGGAGCGGCCGGTGAGCGCCTCCACGACCCCGACGCCGGTGACGACCTCGTGCCAGCGTCCTCTCAGCCGGCGCAACATCGTGCGCGCCTCGTCCGGCCCGGCCGGCTTGCCGAACGGCTCGCCGTCGAGGACGACGATCGTGTCGGCGGCGAGCACCACCCCCTGCCCGACGCGCGCGGCCACCGCGCGGGCCTTGTCCAGAGCCAGCCGCGTCGCGGCGGCGTGCGGAGATCCGGCGCTCAGCGTCTCCTCGAGATCGCTCGGCACGACGCGGAACTCCGCGGTGAGCGAGCGCAGCAGCTCCCGCCGCCGCGGCGAGGCGGAGGCCAGGATCAAGATGGCGCGGCGCCACGGCTTGGCCGGGGGGCGACGAGCGGTGGGGGGCTTGGGGGCCATGTCGGGGCCCCCATGTTCCTAGGTGACGATCAGGGGGTGGGCGTCGGTCACGACGCGGGTCTGGGCGTCGATGGCCGCTCGGATGTGCTTGGGCAGGCTGAACGCGTGCTGGTGAGTCTGGCCGTCCCAGTAGCCCAGCTCGCCCTTGATCCGCTCGCCCACCAAACGGTCAACGGCGGCGGGGGTCTGCTGGCGCGGATCCACCTTCTTGGTGGCGGTGATGAAACCCCACGCCGTGCCGAAGCACGACATGAACGTTTGATATCCCGCCACGACCGGGAAGACCTCGCGCAGGGTCCGGTGGATCGACGCGAAGAAGTCGAGCTCGCCGAGCTTGGTCATGCCGGCTTGCAGCGTCATGGCTCCGCCGGGAGTGAGTCGGTCGCGGACCAGGCTGTAGAACTCCTTGGTGAACAGGAGACAGGCCGGACCCTCCTCCAGCGGCTCGACCAGGTCGACCGTGATGAAATCGAACCGCTCGGCGGTCTTCTCGAGGTAGGCCCGGGCGTCCTCGTGCCGCACCTCGGCGCGGGTGTCCTCGAACGCGCCCTGGTGCATCTCGGGCAGGTGCCGCTTGCACAGCGCGACCACCTCGTCGTCGATGTCCACCATCACCGTCCGGCGGATCGAGGGGTAGCGCAGGATCTCCCGGAGAGTCGCTCCTTCGCCCCCGCCGATGACCAGCCCCGACTCGGGCGGCCGCTCCGAGGCCAGCATCCCCGGGTGGACGAGAGCCTCGTGATAGACGAAGTCTTCGGCCTGGCTCGACTGGATCCGGCCGTCGAGGACCAGCACCTTGCCGTAGGCGTGGGTCTCCATGATCTCGACGTGCTGGAACTTCGTCCGGGCTTCGACGATGGTCCGCCGGATGGCGTGCATGTGGCCTTCGATCGCGGTGGTCGGCTCGAAGAACCACTTGTAGGACTGCGCGGTGATCAACTGACGGGGACCGGGCTCTTGTTGACGAGCGGCGCCGTGGTGTTGATGAACATCCCCCGCTGCATCTCGACCACCGAGGCGCGCTCGGCGCCGAACTGCTCGACCAGGTAGTTGGCCGCGACCTCCGGCTGGAGCACGTCGCCGCAGGAGAAGATGTCGACCGCGGCGTACCGGTACTCCGGCCAGGTGTGGATGGACAGATGGGACTCGGCGATCACCACCACGCCGCTGATGCCGAACGGGTTGAACTCGTGAAACACGACGTCGACGATGGTGGCCTGGGCCCGCTTGGCCGCCTCGACCAGCGCGCCCTTCACGCTTTCGAGGTTGTTGATGGCGTCCGAGTCGCAATCGAACAACTCGAGCAGCAGGTGCCGCCCCAGTGCGTTCAATCCACTGACCCTCCTTTGTGCGATCCGACCATCTACCGCACCTCTCCTGCTCCGCCCTCGTGACGGCGTCGCTGTTCCCGCGGCGAAAAAATTTTTCGCCACTGACAAAATCTGTTTCACTGTAGGGTCCCTAAAAGTCCATTGCAAGAAAAAAAACCATCTCGGCGCGGCTTCGGCGCGCGCTCGGCGTCGCGACCGCGTGGCCGGCTCGCCCGGCCGGCGCCGCCGGACGCCCACCGCCTGCCCTCGCTCGCCCGACCGGCTCGGTGGCTCGTGGCCGCGGCGCCGCGCGGCCGCTCAGACGCCGCGCGGAGCGGCTCCCGGCGGCGGCGGGGCGCTCGCCACGCGGCCGCGGGGGAGCTCGAGTCGCTTCGCGCCGCCGTGCGCGCGGTGCGGGTTCCGACGCCGGGACGCGACACGGTGGTGCCGTCGGGTCACTTTTCCCTTGCGTTCGCTCGACGGCCCAGTAAAGTGACGAAAGAATTTCTCTCCGCCCTGGCGGCGGCATGGTGATTGGAGGCGAGATCCCCGCAGTGAGGAGGAGGAGCGAATGACGAAGACGGTGACGATGGCGGCAGCGACCGCAGGCCGCGCGGAAGGCGGCACCCCCCTCAATGCCTTCGACAACGCACTGC
Source organism: Candidatus Methylomirabilota bacterium (assembly GCA_035762565.1). Classification (GTDB taxonomy): domain Bacteria; phylum Methylomirabilota; class Methylomirabilia; order Rokubacteriales; family CSP1-6; genus AR5. Next base: position 20,007 of record DASTOJ010000133.1, read on the forward strand.
TGGCGGCCGGCATCGGCAACATCAACCTGATCAAGGTGTCGAGCATCCTCCCCCCCGAAGTGCCGGTGATCGACCTGCCCAAGATCAAGCCCGGCGCCCTGATCCCGACGGCTTACGCCGCCATGACCAGCCAGACGCCCGGCGAGACCATCGCCGCCGCCGTCGGCTACGCCGTCCCCGACGACCCGGCCAAGAACGGCGTCATCATGGAGTTTCACGGGGTGGCGACGAAGGCCGAGGCGGAGCGCCAGATCCACGTCATGCTGGACGAGGCGTTCCGGGTGCGGGGTGAGGCCATCCGCGAGCGCGGGGTGGCCGCCGTCGAGCACACGGTGGAACGGATCGGCTGCGCGCTGGCGGCCATCACCCTGCTGGCGGACGGGGATCTCGTCTAGGCGCCAGCCGCAGTACCGCCTGGGATGCGACCGGCCTCTCCGCGCTTCATCGCTTGTGAGCGGTCCCTCTCCGACGGCCGGATCATCGTCTACGGGATCCCGTTCGAAGGTCGGGTCAATCTCCGCAAGGGCGCCGATGCCGGCCCGCGGGACCTGCGCCTCGCCTCCGACTCCATCGAGACCTACTCCCCCTGGGTCGAGCGCGACCTGGAAGACGTGGCCCTGGCCGACATCGGGGACTGCGAGCTGCCCGAGCACGCCTCGCCCCGCGAGCAGCTCGACGCCGCCCGCAAGCAGATCGAGGCCTGGTGGCGCCCCGGGCTCATCCCCTTCATGCTGGGCGGCGACCATACCGCCACGGTGCCGGTGATCGAGGCGCTGGCGCCGTCGTTCCCCGAACTCCGGATCTTGCAGCTCGACGCCCACCCCGACACGCGCGAGGAATTCCTCGGGGAGCGCTACAACTACGCCTCGGCCATGGCGCGGGTGATGGACGTGGTCGACCCGGCGCGCGTCTACCAGGTCGGCATGCGCACGGGCTCACGGGAGGAATACCTGAACCGCCGGCCCCACTTCTACCCCGTGCTGGCCGGCCATCCGGTCGACGTCGTCCGCCGGCTGCTGCCCGAGCTGCGGCGCCATCCGCTCTACGTCACGATCGACGTCGACGTGCTCGATCCGGCCGAGGCGCCGGGCACAGGCTCGCCGGAGCCCGGCGGCCTGCGGGTGCCCGAGCTTCTCGAGATCGTGCGGATGCTGGCCGGCTGCCCGCTCGTCGGCGGCGACCTCGTCGAGGTCGCGCACGCCTGGGACCCGAGCGGGCGCACCGGCATCGCCGCTTCCTGGGTCATCCGCGAGGCCCTGCTGACCTGGTGGGGCGAGGTCCGGTGACAGCCCGCGAGGCCGCCCGCCGCGAGCGCGAGTACGCCGCGCCGCGGCTGTACGAGATCGCCTTCGACATGAACCGCAAGGGCGAGGTCGACTTCCTCGTGCACTGCTTCAAGCGGTTCGCCCGGCGGCCGGTGCGGCGCGTGCTCGACATCGCCTGCGGCACCGGGCCTCACCTCGTCCGCCTGGCCGAGCGCGGCTACCGCATGACGGGCCTGGACCTCTCGCGGCGGAACATCGAGTTCCTGGGCGAGCGGCTGGACGCCAAGGGGCTGGCCGGCGACCTCGTGGTCGGCGACATGACCGACTTCCGGCTTCCGCAGCCGGTGGACGCGGCGATCTGCATGCAGGACTCCCAGGGGCACCTGCTGACCAACGCGCAGCTGGTGGCCCACCTGCGGTGCGTCGCGCGCGGCCTCCGGCGCGGCGGGCTCTACGTCTTCGACCGCTACATGGCCTCGTCGTGGACCAACCCGGCGCGCTCGTGGTCATGGTCGCGCCGGCGGGGCGGTCTCATCGTGCGCGCCTCGTTCTCGGCCCTCAACGACGTCGATCCCGTCTCCCAGGTCTTCAGGGAGCACATGACGCTGGAGGCCGTGGAGAACGGCACCCGCCGCGTGTACCGGCAGACCCACCGCTCCCGGATGGTGTTCCCGCAGGAGCTGCGAGGGCTCGTCGAGCTGGCGGGAGGGTTCGAGTTCGTGCAGTGGTTCTTCGGCTTCAAGCCGCACCAGGTCCTGGAGCGCTCGAAGCACCCCCTCCTCATGGTGGTCGTCCTCCGCCGGCGCTGAGCCGGGGACCCACTGCCGCACTCGGGTAAGCTGCCGCCGTGGGCAAGGCGGCGGTGCTGAGGCTCAAGCGGGGGCGGGATCAGCGGGCGCGCACGCATCCGTGGATCTTCAAGGGCGACGTGGCGGACGTCAGTGACGTTCCGCCGGGCTCCCCCGTCACGGTGCTCGACAGCGGAGGGCGGTTCGTCGGGCGTGGATTCTTCAATCCCCAGCCGGCGCTCTGCTGCCGGATCCTGACCTGGGAGGACGAGCCGATCGACGGCGCGCTGCTCGGCCGGCGGCTGGAGGCGGCGGTGAAGGCACGGACACGGGACGGCGCCGTCCCGGAGGTCGCCCGGCTGGCGTGGAGCGAGGCCGATGGGTTGCCGGGGCTCGTCGTCGATCGCTACGGCCCGGTGCTGGTGGTCCAGTGCCTGACCCTCGGCATGGCGCGGGTGCGCGGCGATCTCGTCGCAGCGCTCCGCGGACGCCTCGGCGATCTCCCGGTCTTCAGCATGGACGACGGCGTGGTGGCGCGACTGGAAGGGTTCGAGCCTCTCGCCGGCTGGGCCGGCCGGCCCGGCCCCGACGAGATCCTCGTGGAGGAGGCCGGCGTCCGGTTCGCCGTGCGTCCCGGCGCCGGCCACAAGACGGGCCTCTATCTCGACCATGCCGGCAACCGCGTCCGCGTCGCCGCCGCGGCGGGGCCCGGGGACGTCCTCGACGTGTTCGCCTACACCGGCGGCTTCGCCTGTCACGCCTTGCGCGCGGGTGCCCGGCGGGCGGTGTGCGTGGAGTCCTCGGCGGAGGCCGTCGCCGGCGCCCGGCGTAACCTGGCGCTGAACGACCTGGAGGGCCGGGCCGAGGTCAGGGAGGTCAACGCCTTCGACGAGCTGCGCCGTCTCGATCGCGGGCGCGAGCGCTTCGACCTGATCGTCCTCGACCCGCCCCCGTTCGCGCGCGGGCGCGCCGCCTTGGAGGCGGCGCTACGCGGCTACAAGGAGATCAACCTGCGCGCCCTGCGGCTGCTCGGCCCCGGCGGCCGCCTGGCGACGTTCTCCTGCTCTCACCACGTCGACGAGACCACCTTCGAGGCCACCTGCCGGCACGCCGCGGTCGACGCGGGCGTCCGGGTGCGAGTCCTCGACCGCCTCGGGCAGGCCCCCGACCACCCGGTGCTCCTCACGGTTCCGGAGACCCGATACCTGAAAGGACTCCTGCTCGAAGCGCTCTGAGGTCAGGAGGATTCCCCCGCCGGCAGCTCGACCGTGAAGATGGCCCCGCGCCGGTCGAGGCGGTTGTCGCCTCGCAGCCGGCCCTTGTGCTCGGCGACGATGCCGTAGGACACGGACAATCCCAGGCCCGTGCCCTCGCCGGGTGGCTTGGTGGTGAAGAACGGGTCGAACAGGCGGGGCAGCGCCGCGGCCTCGATGCCGGGGCCCGTGTCGAGCACGTCGATGGCCACCCCGGCGTCGAGCGGCCGGACGCGCACGGTGAGCACGCGCTCGGGCGCCGTGGCCATGGCGTAGTGCGCGTTCTGGACCAGGTTGAGCAGGACTTGCTGGATCTGGTTCTCGTCGGCCCACACGATCGCGCACGGCTCGAACTCCGTCCGGACCTCCACCTGGTCCTGGGCGAGCTGGTACTCCTTGAGCTGGAGCACCCGGTAGACCTGATCGGCCACCGAGCATGGCCGGCGCTCCGGCGGGTAGTGGCGCGCGAAGAGCAGCAGGTTCTGCACGATGCGCGCCGCCCGCGCCGCCTCGTCGGCGATGATCGTGACGCGACCCTTGAGCTGCGGCGTGGCGTCGCGGTCCAGCAGCAGGTGGGCCTGCCCCAGGATCGTCGTGAGGGGGTTGTTGATCTCGTGGGCGACGCCCGACGCCAGCTGGCCCACCGCCGACAGCTTCTCGGCGTGGATCAGCTGGGCCTGCGCGCGCCTCAGCTCGTCGAGCTGCCGCACCGTCTCCGAGTACAGGCGCGCGTTGTCGAGGGCGACGCCGATCTGGTCGGCCGTCGCCTCGACCAGGGCCACCTCGCGCGCGTCGAACGCGTCGCTGATCCGGCGGCCCAGCGACAGCGTGCCGAGCAGGCGGCCCCGGCTGCGGATCGGCACGCACAGGAAGCCGCGCATCCGGTCCTGCCGCACCGCCGGCTTGGCCGCCGGCAGCAGGTCGGGCGAGTCCGCGACGTTCTCGACGGTGAGCGTGCGGCCGGAGGCGGCCACGCGCCCGATGAGCCCGTGGCCAACCGCGAGCACGCGGTTGATCTCGCGCAGCGGCTCGGAGAGCCCGCGCTCCCCGGCCAGGTGGAGCGTCGTGCCGTCGTCCGAGAGCAGGTGCAGGCTGGAGATCTCGTGGCCGGTCACGTGGGTGAGGGCCTCGACGGCGGTGCGCAGGACCTCGTCGACGTCGAGCGAGCGGCTCACCGCCTCGGCGACGGTGTGGAGGATCTCCAGGTGGCGGTCCGCGCCCGGGCCGTCCCTCATGCGTCCGCTCCAAGGCCGTCGGGGTACCCGGAGCCGTCCCAGCGGTCGTGATGGTGACGGATGATCGGACGGACGTCGTCGAGCGTGTGCATCCCACTCACGAGGTCGGCGCCCACGGCCGGGTGGCGGTTGATCAGCTGCCGCCTCATGGCGCCCATGTTGACGTCGGCGAGGACGAGATCGGGCGGCGCCGTCTCCAGCGCCACCAGCGCCTCCTCGGCGGAGGCGGCCGTGTGCACGCCGTAGCCGAGCCCGCGCAGGGCCTCGCTCAGGAGCGCGCGGACCTCGTCGTCGTCCTCGACCACGAGGACGCGGTTGCCGCAGACACCACCACGCGACGACTGGGGCATCGCTGACCTCGGCCCGCCCGGGCGGGCCGGCGGGCGTCCGGCTTACGCGCCGGCGCGGGCGACGGCGTCGTACACGCCGTCGAGGGCGGCGTCGAGCCTGGCCGGCTCCTTGCCGCCGGCCTGGGCGAGGTCGGGCCGGCCACCGCCGCTGCCGCCCACGGCGCGGGCGACCTCCTGCACGAGCTTGCCGGCGTGGAAGCGCCTGGTCAGGTCCTTCGTGACCGCGGCGACCAGGTTCACCTTGCCGTCCGCCACGCTGCCGACGCACACGACGCCGGAGCCGAGGCGGTCACGCAGGCGATCGGCCACCGCGCGCAGGCCGTCGGGATCCAGCCCGTCGATGCGCCCGGCCACCACCGCCACGCCGTTGACCTGACGCGCGCCCGCCACCAGGTCGTCCGCCTTGGAACGCGCCAGCCGCGCTTCGAGTTCCTTCAGCTGGCTCTCGAGCGTCCGCTGCTCGTCGAGCAGCTTGCGCAGCCGCTGGGGGGCGTCGGCCGGCGCGATCTTGAGGATGTCGCCGATCTCGCGCAGGAGGCGCTGCTGGCGGCTCACCGCCTCCACCGCCGCGGTGCCGGCCACGGCCTCGATGCGGCGCACCCCCGCGGCCACCGCGCCCTCCGTGTCCACCTTGAAGAAGCCGATCTGGCCGGTGGAGTCGAGGTGGGTACCGCCGCACAGCTCGGTCGAGAAATCGCCGATGCGCACGACGCGCACGCGGCCGCCGTACTTCTCGCCGAACAGCGCCATGGCGCCGGAGGCCAGCGCCTCCTCGAGGTCCATCACCTCGTGAGTGACGGGCGTGTTGGCCTGCACCTGCTCGTTGACCAGCTCCTCGATCTGCTCGACCTCGCGGTCCTTCACGGAGCCGCCGTGCGAGAAGTCGAAGCGCAGGTGGTCGGGCGCCACCAGCGAGCCGGCCTGGCTCACGTGGGTGCCGAGCACGCGGCGGAGGGCGGCGTGCAGCAGGTGGGTCCCGGTATGGTGCTGGCGCAGGCCCAGGCGGCGCGGCGTCTCCACCGCCACCGCGACGTCCTCGTGCTCGTGGAAGCCGCCCGCCTGCACCTTCACGCGATGCACGATGAGCTTGGCGCCGCGATAGTAGGTATCGACGATCTCACCGTGCCCCTGCCGTCCAACCAGCGTGCCGGTATCGCCCACCTGCCCGCCCGACTCGGCGTAGGCCGGCGTGCGATCGAGGATCACCTCGACCTCGTCGCCCTCGGTCGCCTCCCGCACCCGCTGAACGCCCCGCACGAGGGCCAGGATGCGGGCCGGCGTGGTCAGCGTCTGGTAGCCGACGAACTCGACGGCGGGGATCTCCGCGCTCAGCCGCTGGTAGACCGCGGTGGTCTCGCTCTCGTCGCCGGCGGCAAACGTGGCTCCCGCCCGCGCCCGGTCGCGCTGGGCGGTCATCTCGGCCTCGTACGCCGCGTGTGTCTCGTCCGTGACGCGCCAGCCCTTCTCCTGGAAGATCTCTTCGGCAAGGTCCTTCGGAAATCCGTGGGTGTCGTACAGTCTGAAGAGAAACCTCCCGTCGAGCACGAGCGGCGTCATGATGTCGTGCGGTCCCGGACGACCCTGGACCCCCGCGTACTCGTTGATCAGCCGCATGCCGCTGTCGAGCGTCTCGGCGAAGCGTTCCTCTTCGCCGCGTACGGCGTCCTCGATCCGCGCCCGCTCGGCGACGACCTCGGGATAGGCCCCGCCCATCACGTCGCCGACCCAGCCCACGGTCTTCCAGAGGAAGGGCTCGGTGAGCCCGAGCAGGCGGCCGTGGCGCATGGCCCGGCGCATGATCCGCCGCAGCACGTAGCCGCGCCACTCGTTGGAGGGCATCACGCCATCGGCCATCAGGAAGGTCGCCGTGCGACCGTGGTCGACGATCACTCGCATCGAGACGTCGTCGTGCTCGCCGGCGCCGTACCGCTTGCCGGCCAGGTCGCCCACCCGGGCGATGATGGGCGCGAACAGGTCGGTCTCCCAGCTGGAGAGCTTGCCCTGCAGCACGGCCGCCATCCGCTCCAGCCCCATGCCGGTGTCGATGGAGGGGCGCGGCAAGGGCGTCATGCGCCCGCCGGCATCCCGGTTGAACTGCATGAAGACGAGGTTCCAGACCTCCAGCCAGCGGTCGCACTCGCAGGCCGGGCCCAGGCAGCTTCGGCCGGCCGCCTCCTCGCCGCACGGCAGGTGATCCCCCTGGTGGAAGTGCAGCTCCGAGCACGGCCCGCAGGGGCCGGTCTCGCCCATGGCCCAGAAGTTGTCCTTCTCGCCCAGCCGCAAGATGGTGCGGTCGTCGAGGCTGGCAATCCGCTTCCACAGCGCGAACGCGTCGTCGTCGTCGGTGTAGACCGTGGCGATCAGCCGGCGGCGGTCGATCCCCAGGTCCCTGGTGAGGAACTCCCAGGCGAAGGCGATGGCCTCGGCCTTGAAGTAGTCGCCGAACGAGAAGTTGCCGAGCATCTCGAAGAACGTGTGGTGGCGCGCGGTGTGGCCCACGTTCTCGAGATCGTTGTGCTTGCCACCGGCCCGCACGCACTTCTGGCAGGTGGTGGCCCGCACGTACTCGCGCCGCTCCTCGCCCAGGAAGACGCGCTTGAACTGCACCATGCCGGCGCTCGTGAAGAGCAGCGTCGGGTCATCGGCGGGGACGAGCGGGGACGACCGCACCCGGGTGTGCCCGTTGCGCTCGAAGTACCGGAGAAAGGCCTCGCGAATCTCGCTGCCGGTCATCGGATGTCATCTTACCATCCGGGCCGGGGCCCCGACCGCTCGGGCCGCGCGCTCAGGTCTCGTCCAGCGGAAACCTCAAGGATTCGCGCACGACCTGGGCGACCATCCCGCCCGGGAACCCGCGGCGCAGCAGGTGGTCGCGCAGGCGGCCGGCGGCCTTGTCCGGCGCGGCGCGCGCGAGCGCGGGCAGGCGGCGCCGGGCCAGGCGCCGGGCCTCGTCGAGCTGGTCGCTACGGTCGAGCGCGCCGAGGGCCGTGTCGATGAGGGCGCCGGCCACGCCGCGGGCGCGCAGCTCGGCCCGCAGCCGGGCGGCACCGTAGCCGCGCGCCGCACGCGTCGTGACCCAGTGGCGCGCGAACACCGCGTCGTCGAGGTGGCCCCGGGCGACGAGGTCGGCGCTGACGGCGTCGGCGACGTCGGACGGCGCGCCGCGGCGGCGGAGGCGGGCCGTCAGCTCGGCCCGGGTCCACGCGCGGCGCGCGAGCAGGTCTCCCGCCACCAGGCGGGCCGCCTTGAGATCGAGAACCCGCCGCGGCGCGCGGATGGGACTACTTGAGCGAGACCGGCGGCCGCAGGCCGAGCGCCTCGCGGACCTTGGCCTCGAGGTCGCCGAGGGCGGCGGGGTTCTCCAGCAGCCACTTCTTGGCGTTCTCCCGCCCCTGCCCGATCCGCTCGCTCTTGAACGTGTACCAGGTGCCGGACTTCTCCACGAGGCTCTGCTCCACGGCCGCATCGAGCACCGTGCCCGCCTTGGAGATACCCTCGCCGTAGAGCACGTCGAACTCCGCCTCGCGGAACGGCGGCGCCAGCTTGTTCTTCACGACCTTCACTTTGGTGCGCACGCCCACCGACTCCGTCCCCTGCTTGATCGCGTCCTGCCGCCGGATGTCCAGCCGGATGGACGCGTAGAACTTCAGCGCGCGCCCCCCCGTCGTGGTCTCCGGGGATCCAAACATCACCCCGATCTTCTCGCGGATCTGGTTGATGAAGATGACGATGGCACCGGAGCGGGAAATGGCGGCGGTGAGCTTGCGCAGCGCCTGCGACATGAGGCGCGCCTGCAGGCCGGGCAGCGAGTCGCCCATGTCGCCGTCGAGCTCGGCGCGGGGGACCAAGGCGGCGACCGAGTCGATGACGATGACGTCGACGGCGTTGGAGCGCACCAGCGTCTCGGTGATCTCCAGCCCCTGCTCGCCCGTGTCGGGCTGCGAGATCAACAGCTCGTCGGTGTTGACGCCCAGCTTGCGTGCGTAGATCGGGTCGAGCGCATGCTCGGCGTCGATGAACGCGGCGATGCCGCCCAAACGCTGGGCCTCGGCGATGACGTGCAGGGCGAGCGTGGTCTTGCCGGAGGACTCCGGGCCGTAGATCTCGACGACGCGGCCGCGCGGCAGCCCGCCGATGCCCAGCGCGGCGTCGAGCGACAGCGAGCCGGTGGAGACGGTCTCGACGTCCGGAATGCCTTCGCCCTCGCTCATGCGCATGACCGCGCCCT
>DASTOJ010000134.1:0-10471 GCA_035762565.1 Candidatus Methylomirabilota bacterium
CCCGCCGGGCAGGCTCCACTTGCCGTGCGCGGGCGACTTGCCGCGACGGACCAGCAGCACCCGCCGGCCGTCGAGCACGACGGCGCCGACGCCGACGCGGGGGACGCCCGGGTACTCGCGCCCGTCGCTCACGCGGAGGCCACGAGCCAGGCCGGGCTCGCATAGCGATCGGTGACCAGGGCGGCGACCCGCTCCGTCTCCTCCTCCGACAGTCCGCCGGGCCGGAGGTCGAGCCCGTGCTCCCGCTCGAAGGCTGCGGCCAGCGCCTCGGCGACCGCATCGAACGACGGCCGGCCGCCCAGTACCGCCTCCAGCGTGGTCAGCGTCGCCAGCGGATCGCGCGTGGTCGGAAACAGCGTGCGCAGCCGGGGCTCGTCGACGCCCAGCAGGACGGCGCCGTGCTGGAGAAAGGACGCCCCCTGCCGGCGCTGGGCGCTGCCCACGAGCTTGCGGCCCGCGACCTCGATCTCGAACACGCCGGTGCGCGCGAAGCAGAAGGCGGGCACCGGCCCGTCCGGCGGCCGCTCGGGCACCAGCTCGGCCGGAGCGCCGAGTGCCTGCAGCCCGCGCAGCAGCGCCGCGCCGATCCAGCGGTACGTCTCCAGCAGGTCGGGGCCGATGCCGAGGTCCGTCGCCGTCGCCACGACGCTGTAGGTCAGCTCGCGCTCGGGTCCGTCGTGGTAGATCGCGCTGCCGCCGGTGGGGCGCCGGACCAGCCCCACGCCGAGCGCCCGGCAGGCCTCGACGTCCACGTGCCGGTCGAGCGGCTGGCCGTAGCCGAGCGAGACGGTGGGCGGCGCCCAGGCGAAGAACCGCAGCGTGGGCGGCGCCGCCTCCGCCTGGCGCGCGCGCCAGACGGCCTCGTCGATCGCCATGTTGGTGGCGCCGTCGGTGGGCTGGGTGACCAGCAGCCGCCAGGGCGTCATCGCCTACAGGAGGTCGCTGAAGTGGTCCACCGAGATCCCGGCGGCATCGAGGATTGATGCCAGCGTGCCGGTGTCGACACTGCGATGGTCGGGAACCACGACCTGAGCGAATGGCTCTTCGCGGCGCAGGACCATGTGGCTTCCCTTGTGCCGCCGCAAGGAGAAGCCGACGCGCTCAAGGGCCCGGCGGACCTGTCGGCCCGATAGACCGCGAGGGAGCCGTTTCATCTCGCGGCAATACGAATCTCGACTGTTTCCCGGCCGGTTTCGATTGGGACTCGAAGCCCATCATCGAGTAGTGCCTCGATATAGGCTTCGATGGCTTCACGGATGTTCCTCCGCGTCTCGCTCGTCGTTCGCCCCTGCGAGATACAACCGGGGAGGGCCGGACAGATCGCGACGTAGCCGGCTTCACGGCCACGCTCGATGATGACGGTGTAGCGCAGGCTCCGGCGCCGCCGCTTCTCTCTCGCCGTATCACGCGTAAGCGCCATGATTTGATCGGTGCTCATCCGCACGTTTTGGCGGAGCCGCGCATTCGTCGTACTAGCCGTCGGCCTCGGTCACTCCGGGCTCCTGCCTGGCTCATCGTCGCACCGCTATGGCCTCGGTCGCCACCTCAGATTGGGCTCGCGGGCGGCCTTGGTCTGGTCGAGTCGGCGCACCGGCGTCGTCACCGGGGCCTGGTGGATCGCCTGCGGATCGGTCTCCGCCTCCTTCGCGATACGGATCATCGCCTCGCAGAAGGCGTCGAGGGTCTCCTTGGACTCGGTCTCGGTCGGCTCGATCATCAGCGCTTCCTCGACGATCAGCGGGAAGTAGGTCGAAGGGGCGTAGAAGCCCAGATCGAGCAGCCGCTTGGCGACGTCCATGGCCGTGACGCCCAGCTTTTTCTGGCGACGCGCCGACACGACGCACTCGTGCATGCAGGGGCCGGGGGCGGCGACGTCGTAATGGCCCTCCAGCCGCTTCATGACGTAGTTGGCGTTGAGGACGGCGTTCTCGCTCACCGCGCGCAGGCCGTCGGCGCCCATCGTGCGGATGTAGGTGTAGGCGCGCACGTGCATGCCGAAGTTGCCCCAGAACGCCTGGAGCTTGCCGATCGACTGCGGGCGCTTCCAGTCGAGCGTGTACAGGTCGTCCCGCTTCGCCACCACCGGCACCGGCAGGAACGGCTCCAGGTGGGCCTTGACGCCGACGGGGCCGGCGCCGGGGCCCCCGCCGCCGTGGGGCGTGGTGAACGTCTTGTGCAGGTTGAAGTGGCAGACGTCGAAGCCGAGGTCCCCCGGCCGCGTGAGGCCGAGGATCGCGTTGAGGTTGGCGCCGTCCATGTAGACCTGGGCGCCGGCCGCGTGGCAGAGCTCGCCGATCTCCATCACGCGCGGCTCGAAGTTGCCGAGCGTGTTGGGCACCGTGATCATGAACGCGGCGACGTCCGGCCCCAGGTGACGCTCGAGGTCGCCCAGGTCCACCCGGCCCTCGGCGTCCGACTTCACCTCGATCACCTCGTAGCCGGCCAGGGCGGTCGAGGCCGGGTTGGTGCCGTGCGCGGAGTCGGGGATCAGCACCTTCGTGCGCTTGTCGCCGCGGGCCTCGTGGTAGGCGCGGATCATGAGCACGCCGGCCAGCTCGCCCTGGGCGCCGGCCGCCGGTTGCAGCGACACCGCGTCCATGCCGGCGATCTCCGCCAGCATCCGGGCCAGCTCGTGCATGAGCGCGAGCGCGCCCTGCGACAGGGCCTCCGGCGCCAGCGGGTGCAGCCGCCCGAAGCCCCCCAGGCGGGCCATGTCCTCGTTGATCTTCGGGTTGTACTTCATCGTGCACGAGCCGAGTGGATAGAAGTGCGTGTCCACGCCGTAGTTCAGCTGGCTCAGCCGGGAATAATGGCGCACGACGTCCAGCTCGGAGACCTCCGGCAACGCGGCGGGCTCGGACCGCCGGTATTTCTCGGGTACCGCTGCGAGCGCGGCTTCGACGGACACGTCCGGTTCCGGCAACGAGAAGGCCAGCCGACCCGTCGACGACAGCTCGAAGATCAGCCGGTCGTAGGCGCGCTGGTTGTCGTAGGGCATCACGCCACCGCCTTGGCCAGCGCGTCCGCGAACGCATCGATCTCGTCCTTCGTCCGCTTCTCGGTCACGGCCACCAGCAGACAGTCGCCGAGCTTGCGGTCGAAGGTCTTGAGCGGCAGGCCGGCCAGGATGTTCTGCCTGGCCAGCCGGGCGGCGACACGCTCGGGCGGCTTCGGCAGCCGCAGCGTGAACTCCTTGAAGAACGGCCGGGCGAAGCGCAGCGACACGCCCGGCACCGCGCCGAGGCGCTCGGCGGCGTAGTGGGCCTTGGCCGCCGACAGCTCGCCGACGCGGACCATTCCTTGCTTGCCGAGCGTGGCCATGTAGATCGTGGCCATCAGCGCGCACAGCGCCACGTTGGTGCAGATGTTCGAGGTGGCCTTGGCGCGCCGGATGTGCTGCTCCCGCGTCTGCAGCGTGAGCGCGAAGCCGCGGTTGCCGTCGAGGTCCACGGTGGCGCCGACGAGCCGGCCGGGCATCCGGCGCACGAACTCGTTCTTGGCGGCGAACACCCCCAGGTAGGGGCCGCCGAACCCGAGCGGCACGCCCAGCCCCTGGCCCTCGCCCACCACGATGTCGGCGCCCTGTCGGCCCGGCGCCTCCAGGACGCCGAGGTTCACCGGGTCGCTCACGACCACCAGGAGCGCGCCGGCCGCCTGGGCCAGCTCGGCGGCGGCGGCCACGTCCTCCAGGCAGCCGTAGAAGTTCGGGGACTGCACGACGAGCGCGGCGGTCCGCGGCCCGACGACCCGGCGGGCGGCGTCGAGGTCGACGACGCCCTCGGGCGAGGGCACGTCGCGCAGCTTCAGCCCGGGCCCGTCCACGTACGTCTCGACGACACGCCGGTAAAGCGGGTTCAGCCCGCTGGCCAGGGCGATCTCGGCCCGCCCGTTGATCGCGTGGGCCATGAGCGCCGCCTCGGCCAGCGACGAGGCGCCGTCGTAGACGGACGCATTGGCCACGTCCATGCCCGTCAGCTCGGCGATCATCGTCTGGTACTCGTAGATCGTCCGCAGCGTCCCCTGGCTCGCCTCGGGCTGGTAGGGCGTGTAGGCCGTGAAGAACTCGCCGCGCAGGATCAGGTGGTTGATCGGGCTCGGCACGTAGTGGTCGTAGGCGCCGGCGCCGAGGAAGCACGTCCAGGTGTCCGCGTCCGCGTTCTTGCCGGCCAGCCCGCGCAGGTGGCGGATGAGGTCGGCCTCGGCCAGGGCCGACGGCAGCGCCAGCGGCCGCGACAGCCGCGCCTTGGCCGGGATCTTGACGAGCAGGTCCTCCACGCCGCGGGCGCCGATGGTCTCCAGCATGGCGCGCTGGTTCTGGGGCGTGTTGGGCAGGTAGCGCATCAACGACCGGCCTGCGCGATGAACTCCTCGTACTGGGCCGCCGTGAGGAGCTGGTCCCACTCCTTGGGATCGGCGGGCGTCACCACGATCATCCACCCCTTGCCGTAGGGATCCTGGTTGACGGTCTCGGGCTTCTGGCCCAGCTCGGCGTTGGTCTCGACCACCTCGCCCGACATCGGGGCGAAGAGGTCGGACACGGCCTTCACCGATTCCACGACGCCGAAGGTCTGGTGCGCCCGCACGCGGGCGCCCGTCTTGGGCAGCTCCACGAACACGACGTCGCCCAGCTGCTCCTGCGCGAAGGCGGTGATACCCACGCGGACCCGGCCGGCTTCCTGCTTGGCCCACTCGTGCTCGCGTGTGTACCTGAGGTCTGCGGGGACGTTCGACATCGCTCAGCCTTTCTTGACCCGGGACGGATGAAAGGGAGTCTTCACGACGCGCGCCGCCCTGGCCTGGCCGCGGATCTCCACGGCCAGCTCGGTGCCGAGGGCGGCGTGGGGCGTGGCGACGTAGGCCATGGCGATGTAGCGGTCGACGGAGGGGCCGTAGGAGCCCGAGGTGACCACACCCGTGGCGGTCCCGTCCTTGAGGACCGGGTAGCCGTGGCGCGGCACCGCGCGCTCGGTCATCTCGAGGCCCACCAGCCTGCGCGCCGGCCCCGCCGCGCGCACGCGCTCGATCGCCTCGCGGCCGATGAAATCACCCTTGGCCGGCTTGACGACCCAGCCCAGCCCGGCCTCGAGCGGGTTCGTCGTGTCGTCGATGTCGTTGCCGTAGAGCGCGTAGCGCATCTCCAGGCGCAGCGTGTCGCGGGCGCCGAGCCCGATGGGTGCCACGTGCTCGGCGCGGCCGGCCTCCAGCAGCGCCTTCCACAACCGCAGGGTGTCGGGCGCGGCCACGTACAGCTCGAACCCGTCCTCGCCGGTGTAGCCGGTGCGCGAGATCAGTGCGCCGGCCCCGGCCACCTTGCCGGCCGCGAAGCGGTAGTAGCCGAGGCGCGTGACGTCCAGATCGGCGAGCCGGCCCACGAGCGCCTCGGCCCGGGGCCCCTGCACCGCGATGAGGCCGGTGTCGTCCGAGACGTTGCGCCAGCGTGCGCCGGCGTCGCCGTTTGTCGTGACGTGGGCCCAGTCCTTGGCGATGTTCGAGGCGTTGACGGTGATCATGAAGCGCTCGGCGGCCAACCGGTAGACGGTCAGGTCGTCGACGATGCCGCCGTGCGGGTGGCAGAGGACCGAGTACTGCACCTGGCCGATCTCGAGCGCGGCCACGTCGTTGGTGGTGAGCCGCTGCAGCGCCGCCAGCGCGCCGGGCCCCTCGACCTCGAACTCACCCATGTGGCTCACGTCGAAGCAGCCGGCGGCGGCGCGCACCGTGCGGTGCTCCTCGACGATGCCGGTGTACTGGACCGGCATCTCCCAGCCGCCGAAGGGGACCATGCGCGCACCGGCTTCGACGTGCGCGGTGAAGAGCGGCGTGCGCTTCAGCGAGGTGTCCACGGGCGCCCCAGTAGACCATCGCCCCCTGGGGTGGTCAAGGCCCGGTCCGCGCCCGGAGCGCTCCGGCGCGAGCGAGCGGCACCGCTCTTGCTATTCATTCATAGGCCATGAAGCGCCGGAACACCCTGCGCGGCGCCCGCGTGCTGCTCGTCGAGGACGCGAAGGACATCCGCAACGTCTTCACGCTGTTGCTCGTGGCCGAGGGCGCCGAAGTGACCGCGACCGGCAGCGGCCGTGAGGCCGCCGAGCTGGCCGTTCAGCGGGAGTTCGACGTGCTCATCACCGACCTCGGGCTGCCGGACGTCCCGGGCGACATGGTGATCCGCCACGTCGTGGCCGCGGCGCGCCGCCGGCCGTGGGTCGTGGTGGTGACCGGCTACGACGAGCCGTTCATCACCCGCGCGCGCCAGGCCGGCGCCGACGTCGTCCTCACCAAGCCCCTGGCCTGGTCCGCCCTCCTCGACCGCCTCCCGCCCGCCCCACTCGCGCCCGTGGCCGCGTAGAGACCCTGTAGTTTCTTCGTCAACGGGCGACGGTGTATCCCTTGCCCTGCATGCAGGCGGCGTAGGCGCGGTCGTAGCCGTCTCGGTTGCGCGTGTAGCCGTGACCGGCACCGACCGCGGTGCCGCCGACTCCGCCCACCACGGCGCCGACCGCCGCCCCGCGCCCGGCGCTGCCGGTGGCGGCACCGATGGCGGCGCCGGTGGCGGCGCCCGCGATGGCGCCGACGGCCAGTCCGACCCCGGCGCCCTTGGCCGTGTCCGTGCCCGGGTCGTAGTTCGTCTGCTGGCGCGCCCACGCCTGGCACTCGGCGCTGTCGCGGGCCTGCTGCTCGGGACCTTGCCCGCGCGCGGGATAAGCCGCCACGTTCGGGCGCGCCGGCTCCGAGGTGGCGCATCCGCTCAGGATCACGGCGATCACGGCCACGCCGACCACTTTGTTCATCGAGGCCTCCTTGTCGTCACGGGTTCAGGCCTTCGGCAGCCAGTCGCGCAGCGGCTTGACCTGGCAGCCGGCCCGCTCCAGCGCCTCGCGCACCGCGCGCACGATGTGCTGCGCGCCCGGCGTGTCGCCGTGGCAGCAGATCGTCTGCACCGAGATGTCGACGTCGACGCCGTCGATCGTCCGCGCCTTGCCCTCCAGCGCCATCCGCACCGCCTGCTCGGCCGCCCGCTTGGGGTCGGTGATGAGCGAGCCCGCGAGCTTGCGGGAGACCAGGCTGAGGTCGACGTTGTACGCCCGGTCGGCGAAGCCCTCGGAGGCCGTGCGCACGCCCATCTTGCGCACCGTCCGGTCGTAGTTGCCGGAGGCGAGCGCCATCAGGATCAGGTCCTTGCCCGACTCGCGCGACGCCTCGCCGATCGCCGTCGACCACGCCTGGTCCTGCTGCTTCTCGATCATCGTGTAGAGGATGCCGTGCGGCTTCATGTGCTGCAGCTCGGTGCCGGCGGCGCGGCAGTACTCCCGCAGCGCGCCCGTCTGGTAGCAGAGGTAGTCCTTCAGCTCGGCGGGGGTGACGTCCATCGTGCGCCTCCCGAAGCCGATGAGGTCGGGCAGCGAGGGGTGCGAGCCGATGGCCACGCCGTGCCGGACCGCCAGCTCGACGGTCTTGCGCATCACGTGGGGATCGCCGCCGTGGAACCCGCAGGCGACGTTGGCCGAAGTAATGAACGGCATGATCTCCTCGTCGGCGCCGAGGGTCCAACGACCATAAGATTCGCCCATGTCGCAGTTGAGATCGATGTGTTTCGAAGGCATGGCGGTTCCCTCCGTTTCTTTGTCATGGAGGGGGAGACCCCCTCCAACCCCCCCCAGCTTAGAACCGTCGCGGTACCGCTCTCAACCCGCTCGTCGATGCCACGTCACTGGCGGGCGAGGACGCGCGCCAATGCGTTGACGAAGCGGTCGACGTCCTCGTCGCTCATGGCCAGCGAGCAGGCGCCGAGTCCGCGCTGGGTCATCAGGATGCCCTCGTTGAGCATGCCCATGAAGACCCGCTGCGCCATCTCGGCGTCCTTGGCCCGGGCCGAGCGGTAGTCGGTCAGCGTCTCCGAGGTCCAGTGCAGCCAGAACAGCGAGCCCGCGCCGGTCACCTGCCCGCGCCGCCGCGTGGCCGCCAGCAGCCGGCTCACGCCGCCCCGCAGCCGCTCGCCGAGAGCCTCCAGCCGGCCGTACGCCTCCGGCGTGAGCGCGTTCAGCGTGGCCACGCCGGCGGCCATCGTGACCGGGTTGGCGTTGAACGTGCCCCCCTGGCTGATGCGGGCGCCGCCCTTGCGGGGATCGTAGAAGGCCATGACGTCGCGCCGGCCGCCGAACGCGCCCACCGGCAGGCCGCCGCCGATGATCTTGCCGAAGGTCGTCAGGTCCGGACGGAGGCCGAGACGCTCCTGGGCGCCGCCCCACGCCGTACGGAACGAGATGACCTCGTCCAGGATCATCAGGATCCCATGCCGCTCGGTGGCCTCGCGCAAGCGCGGCAGGAAGCCCTCGACCGGCGGCAGCAGTCCGGCGTTGCACATGAACGGGTCGACGATGACGGCCGCGACGGACGCGGCCTCCTCGGCCAGGATCTCCTCGCACGCCTCGGGGTCGTTCCACGGCAGCACGACGACGTTCTTGAGCACGGCGGGCGGAATCCCGGCCGACCATGCCACCGCCTTGGGCCGGCGCCGGTTGCCCCACGCCTTGGTGTCGCCGCTCACGCTAACCATGACCCAGTCGTGGGTGCCGTGGAAGGCGCCCTCGAACTTGGCGAGCTTGGGCCGGCCGGTGAAGGCGCGGGCCAGCCGGACGGCGTTCATCGTGGCCTCGGTGCCCGAGTTCGTGAAGCGCACGCTCTCGACCGACGGCACCCGGCGCACCAGCATCTCGGCCAGCCGGATCTCGTACTCGGTGGGGCCGGGGAACGACAGCCCGGCCTCGGCCACGCCCTGGACGGCCTTGACGACCTCGGGGGGCGCGTGGCCGAGCACCAGGCTCGTGTAGTTGCCGTTGAAGTCCACGCGCTCGACGCCGTCGGCGTCCCAGATGTGAGCGCCCTGCCCGCGCTGGAAGTAGAACGGGTACGGATCGAAGAACGTCGTCGTGCGGCTGTTGCCGCCCGGCATGACCGCCACCGCTTCCTCGTGCAGGGTGCGCGAGCGGCTGGTCTTCGCTGCGTACTCGGCGAGCTCCTTGTCCAAACTCATGCTCTCTCCTTGTCAGGCGGCCGGAGCGGCGGCGATGGGGCCGCCGAGCGCTCCTGCCAGGGCTGCGTCCCAGGATCGGCGCAGACGGTGGGCTTCGGCGACGTCCACCGCCCGGAACCGCACGCGCTGCCCGGGCTTGACCTGGCCGATGCGGCCGATGTCGAACGAGCCCACGGTGGCGATCTTCGTGTAGCCGCCCGTCGACTGCCGGTCGACCAGCAGGACGATGGGCTGGCCGTCGCCGGGCACCTGGATCGAGCCCAGCGCGATCCCGTCGGAGATGATGTCGTGCCCGCCCGCGTGCGCGATGCGCGGCCCTGCCAGGCGCGCGCCCATGCGGTCGGACTGCGGCAGCATCTCGTACGGCCCGCCGAGGAACGCCGCGACCCCCTCGGCCGTGAAGCGGTCCGCCTGGGGTCCCAGCACCACCCGGATCTCCGGCTCGGCCTCGAACGCCGGGATCTCGGGCGCCGCGAGGCGGCGCACCGGCGGCAGCGGCGCGGGAAACACGCGCAGCACGTCGTCGCGCCTGAGGCTCCGGCCCTCCACGCCGCCCAGGCGCCCGCGCAGGTACGTGGCGCGCGAGCCGAGCGCCAGCGGCACGTCGAGGCCGCCGGAGACCGCCACGTAGATCCGGACCCCGGCCCGCGCCGCGCCGACGCGCACCGTGTCGCCCGGTGTCAGGACGAGCGTGGCCCCGGTGGGGGCCGCCTCGCCGTTGACCGTCACCGGCGCGTCGGCGCCGGTCACCGCGATCGCACACGCGGCGTCGACCGTGAAGCGCGGCCCCACCAGCGTGCACTCGAGCCCGGCGGCGCCGTCGGGGTTGCCGGCCAGCCGGTTGGCGACCACGAACGCGCGGATATCCATCGGACCCGACGGCGGAATGCCCTCGCGCAGGTGCCCAGGGCGGCCGAGGTCCTGGACGGTGGACTGGGGGCCGGGGTCGGCGATGCGGATCACGCGACCACCGGCTGGCAGTCCCGCCCGGCCGCGTGGGCGGCGAGGGCGTCGTACTCCGCACGGTCGATCGGGCGCATGCGCACGCGGTCGCCCGCGCGGAGCAGCGTGGGCTCTGCCGCGGCGGGATCGTAGAGCCGCAGCGGGGTGCGGCCGAGCAGCCAGTAGCCGCCGGGGCTCTCGACCGAGTAGATGCAGAACTGGGCGCCGCCGAGCCCGACGCTGCCGGGCGGTACCTTCACGCGCGGCGTCTGCAGGCGCGGCAGCTGGATGCGCTCCGGCACGCCGGCCATGTAGGGCAATCCCGGCGTGAAGCCGACGAAGTAGACGAGGTACTCCGCGCCCGCGTGCAGGCGCACCAGCTCCTCGACCGTCAGCCCGAGACGCTCGGCGGCGGCGGCGAGGTCGGGGCCCAGCTCGGAATCGTAGCAGCACGGGATCTCGACCGTCCGGGCAGGCGGCAGCGTCACCGTCCCTGCC
>DASTOJ010000135.1:0-17559 GCA_035762565.1 Candidatus Methylomirabilota bacterium
CCACCGGGCTCGTGGCGGAGGTCTCGCGGTACATCACCCTGCGCAACACCAACTTCTTCGATGCCCGCACCCCGTCGTTCGTGGAGAGCCGGGCCGGGATCGACATCCGCTTCCAGTGCTGGGCCCTGACCGTCGAGTACGTGCACCGCGAGAGGCGCGACGACGAGCTGCAGTTCGCCGTGAACCTGCTCGGCGTCGGCGGCCCCGTACGGACCTCGGTCGGGCTGGGCGCTCTCGAGGGCACCGGCGAGCGATGACGATCCCCTTCCTGGACCTCACGCGACAGCACCGGGCGCTCAAGGGGGAGCTGCTGGATGCGGTCGCCCGCGTCCTCGACTCCAGCCAGTTCGTGCTGGGCGGGGAGGGCCGGGCCCTCGAGACCGACCTGGCCGGCCTGGCCGGCGTCCGCCACGGCGTCGGCGTGGCGTCGGGCACCGATGCGCTGCGGCTGGGACTGACGGCGGTCGGCGTCGCCTCGGGGGACGAGGTCGTGACCCCGGCGTTCTCGTTCGTGGCCTCGGCCTCGACGATCGTGATGGCCGGCGCCCGCCCGGTGTTCGTGGACGTCGATCCGGCGACGCTCGCCCTCGATCCGGCCGCCCTCGAGCGCGCGCTGACGCCCCGCACGCGCGCGATCGTCGTCGTCCACCTCTACGGCCATCCGGCGCCGATCGACCGCATCGCCGAGATCGCCCGCCGCCGCGGCGTGGCGCTGGTGGAGGACGCCGCCCAGGCGATCGGCGCGACGTGGGACGGGCGCCCGGTCGGGAGCTGGGGTGACGTGGCCTGCCTGTCGTTCTATCCGACCAAGAACCTGGGCGCGGGCGGGGACGCCGGCCTGCTCCTCACCGACCGCGACGACGTGGCCGCACGCGCCCGGCGCCTGCGCCACCACGGCGACGGCGGCCGCTACCACCACCTCGAGCTGGGCTACTGCAGCCGGCTCGACGAGGTGCAGGCGGCGATGCTCCGCGTGAAGCTCCGGCGGCTGGACGGCTGGACGGACGCGCGCCGGCGGCTGGCGGCGCGCTACCGCGCGGCGCTGGCCGGCCTGCCCCTCGGCCTGCCGGCCGAGGATCCCCGCGCGCGCCACATCTACCACCAGTTCGTGGTGCGCCATCCCCGGCGGGACGCGCTGGCCAAGGTCCTGGCCGATCTCGGCGTGGGCACGATGGTGCACTATCCGCTCGCCGTGCCCGAGCAGCCGCTGTTCGGCCAGGACGCCGAGCGGGGATGGCCGGTGGCGTGGCGGGCGGCCCGCGAGGTCCTCTCGCTGCCGTGCTATCCGGAGCTGACGGACGTCGAGGCCGACGGCGTCGTGGCCGCGCTCCGCACCGCCCTCGAGCGCGTGGAGCGCGCGTCCGTCGTGATCGGGCCCTGAGCGCCCACCCGTGCTGACCGCCATCCTCGCCTCGCTGCGGCCGCAGCAGTGGACCAAGAACCTGTTCGTCTTCGCCGGGCTCGTCTTCGGCCAGCAGCTCTTCACGCCCTCGGTGTGGACGGCCGCCGCGGCCTTCGTCGTCTTCTGCGGCCTGTCAGGGGCCGTCTACCTCCTCAACGACGTGGCCGACCGCCACAAGGACCGCCTGCATCCCGACAAGCGCTTTCGTCCCGTCGCGGCGGGACGGCTGGCGCCCGGCCACGCGGTGGCGGCGGCCGCGGTCCTGATCGCCGCCGGCCTCGGCGCCGCCGCCTGGATGTCGCGGCCCTTCGCCGCCGCCGCCGTCGCCTACGTCGCCCTGCTCTCCGCGTACTCGGCGTGGCTCAAGCACGTGGTGATCGTCGACGTGCTGGTGGTGGCGCTCGGCTTCGTGCTGCGGGCGGTGGCCGGCGCGCTGGCGGTCGAGGTGGCCATCTCGGGCTGGCTGCTGATCTGCACCGTGCTGCTCGCCCTGTTCCTGGCCCTCGGCAAGCGCCGGCACGAGGTGCTGACGCTGGAGGCCGGCGCCGCCCGGCACCGCCCGATCCTGGCCGAGTACAGCGCGGGCCTCCTCGACCAGATGATCGCGGTCGCCACCGCCTCGACGGTGACGGCCTACGCGCTCTACACCATGTCGCCGGAGACGGTCGCCAGGTTCCACACGACGCTGCTGCCGGTGACGCTGCCGTTCGTGCTGTACGGCATCTTCCGCTATCTCTACCTGCTCTACTGCCGCCAGCTCGGCGGCAACCCCTCCGAGATCGTGCTGCGCGACCGCCCGCTCCTCGCGAACACGGTGGCGTGGCTGGTGCTGACGCTCCTCATCATCTACTGGGCGTGATCGCGCGGGCCGCCCCGACCGGCCCCAGCCCCGGCCTGCCCCGGGCCGCGACAGCCGCCCGCCGCGAGAGGGCGGTAGAATGGACGGACGATGACGAGCCAGGTCGCCGTCCTTCGAACCCGACCCGAGAGCGTGGTGGAGGACTACGGGCGCCTGATGCGGCTGGTGAAGTACGACCAGACGCTGCCGCGCGATCACGACCTGATCCTCAAGCTGAACCTGTCGTGGACGAAGTACTTCCCGGCTTGCTCCAGCCAGCCGTGGCAGGTCGACGGGGTGCTGAAGACGCTGATCGACGACGGCTACGACCGGGCCCGCCTCTTTCCGGTCGAGAACAAGACGGTCGTCACCAACCCGCTCGCGGGCTGCCGCAACAACCGCTGGGAGCCGGTGCTGCGCCGTCACGGCGTCCCCTTCGTCCCGCTGCCGGACGTCGAGTGGATCGTCTATCCGTTCAGGTCGCCCCTGCTCAGGCTGAACCGGATCTTCCCGGAGGGCATCGAGATCCCGAAGATGTACGTCGGAAGGAACGTCTGCCATCTCCCGACTCAGAAGGTCCACGGCCACACGCAGACCACCGGCGCCATCAAGAACGCCTTCGGCGGCCTGCTGAAGGAGGTGCGCCACTACGCCCACGAGTTCATCCACGAGGTTATGGTCGACCTCGTGTACATGCAGCGCGAGCTGCATCCCGGGGTGTTCGCGGTCATGGACGGCACCGTGATGGGCGACGGCGCCGGCCCGCGCACCATGATCCCCCGCGTCGGCAACCTGATCCTCGCCTCGGCGGACCAGGTCGCGATCGACGCGATCGCCGCGCGGAGCATGGGCTTCGATCCGCTGTCCATCCCGTACCTCCGGATGTGCCACGAGCGCGGCCTCGGCGTGGCCGATCCGCGCGAGATCGAGATCGTGGGCGACCCCGAGGCCGCGCGGATCAGCCTGGGCTTCACGACGTCGCGCAGCCTGGTGATCTGGGGGGACCAGCTGATCCGGCGGGGGCCGTTGCGTCCGCTCAAGCGGCTGCTGCTGCACTCCCCGCTCGCCGTGTGGGCGCCGTTCGCGTCCAACGTCTACCACGATTGGCTGTGGTATCCGACCGTCGGCCGGGCGCGCATCCGCGCGTTCGCCGCCACGCCGTGGGGCCGCCTGTTCGAGCGCTACTGAGATGACCGACGGCGTGCGCGTGCGCTTCGCGCCCAGCCCCACCGGGCACCTGCACGTGGGGGGCGCCCGCACGGCGCTGTTCAACTGGCTCTTCGCGCGGCACCACGGCGGCGCCTTCATCCTGCGCATCGAGGACACCGACCGCTCCCGCTCGACCGACGAGAACATCGGGCTCATCGTGGACGCGCTCCGGTGGCTGGGGCTCGACTGGGACGAGGGTCCGCCCGCGCCCGGCTACCGGCAGACGGAGCGGCTCGACCTCTATCGCGAGCACGCCGCCCGGCTCGTCGCCGCCGGCCGCGCGTACTACTGCGACTGTCCACCCGCCCGGCTGGAGGCCGAGCGCAAGGCCGCCGAGGCCCGCAAGGAGACGTTCCGCTACTCCGGGCGCTGCCGCGGTCGGGGGCTCACGGCCGGCGCCCTCCGCCTGGGCCTGCCCGCGGCGGGGACCACGGTCGTCCACGACCTCATCAACGGGCCGGTCGAGTTCGACCACCGTCAGCTCGACGACTGGATCCTCGTGCGCACGGACGGCACGCCCACCTACAACTTCTGCGTGGTGGTCGACGACGTCACCATGCGCATCAGCCACGTCATCCGCGGCAACGACCACCTGTCCAACACGCCCAAGCAGGTGCTCTGCTACGAGGCGCTCGGCTACCCGGTGCCGGCCTTCGCCCACGTGTCGATGATCCTCGGCCCTGACCGCGGGCGCCTGTCCAAGCGGCACGGGGCGACCTCGGTGCAGGCGTATCGCGAGCAGGGGGTCCTGCCCGAGGCCATGGTCAACTATCTCGCGCGCCTCGGCTGGTCGCACGGGGACCAGGAGATCTTCACGCGGCCAGAGCTGATCGAGCGCTTCGACATCAAGGACGTGTCGGCGTCGGGCGCGGTCTTCGACCAGACCAAGCTCGAGTGGCTCTCGCACGAGTACATCAAGGCCAGCGACGGCGCCCGGCTGGCGCCCCTGGTGCGCCCGTTCCTGGCCGAGGCCGGCCTGACCGGGCCGGACGACGCCCGCCTGGCCGCGCTGCTGGAGACCCTGCGCGAGCGGGCCCGGACGCTGCGCGAGATGGTGGAGGTCGGGCGGTTCTACTTCGAGCGCCCGGCCGCCTACGAGGACAAGGCGCGGGCCACACTCTTCACGCCGGCCGGCGCCGAGCGGCTGGGCATCCTGCTCGAGCGGCTGGAGTCGCTCGAGCCTTTCACGGCGCCGGCGATCGAGGCGCTCTATCGCGATCTCACGGCGGCGCTGGGGCTCAAGCTCGTGGACCTGGCCCAGCTCACGCGCCTGGCCGTCACCGGACGCACGGCTTCCCCGCCGCTCTTCGACGTCCTGGCGCTGCTCGGCCGGCCCGAGGTGCTGGCGCGCCTGCGCGCCGCGCGGGCGGCGGCCGGGAGCGTCTCGTGAGGCTCCTGCTGGCCCGCCACGGCGAGTCCGTCTGGAACGCCGAGCGGCGGTTCCAGGGCGCCACCGACGTGCCGCTGTCGGCGCGGGGGCGCGCCCAGGCCGGGGCGCTGGCGCGCGGGCTGCGCGGCTACCGGGTGCGGGCCGCGTACGTGAGTCCGTTCCGCCGGGCACTGGAGACGGCGGAGCTGGCGCTGCGCGGCAGCGGCGTCCCGCTGGTGGTGCTCGACGAGCTGCGCGAGCTGTCGCTGGGGACGTGGGAGGGGTGCACGGTCGACGAGGTCCGCGCGCGGGCCGGCGACCCCTATGTGGCCTGGCTGCGGGCGCCACACGACTGCCCGCCTCCCGGGGGCGAGCCGCTGCCGGTCGTCAGCGCGCGTGTCCGCGCCGCGGTCGACCGTATCGCCGCGGCGCACCCCGACGGGGACGACGTGCTGGTGGTCGCGCACGGCGGCGTGATCAGCGTGTACGCCTGCCACCTGCTGGGGTGCGACTTCAACCAGCTCTGGCGGTTGCGCGTGGACAACGCCTCGCTCACGGTCGTGCGGCCGCCGCGGCTGGTCTCGCTCAACGAGACCGGCCACCTGGCGGGCGGGCTGGCGCCCGGGCACCTGCAGCGTGCCACCCTGGCCGCCCGCCCGCCGGGCGCGCCGTGACGGTGCTGCTGGCGCTGTTCGGCGGCACCGCGCTGCTGCTGTACGGCATCCGCCTGAGCGGCGACAGCCTGCAGCGGGCGATCGGCGGCCGCCTGCGCCAGTGGCTCACCGTGATGTCCCGCACCCGGCTCGCCGCGGTCTTCTCGGGCGCCCTCGTGACGGCCATCTTGCAGTCGTCGGCCGCGACGACGCTCATGCTGATCGGCTTCGTGTCGGCGGGGCTCATGACGTTCCGCCAGACGCTGGGCGTGATCCTGGGCGCCGACATCGGCACCACCCTGACCGTGCAGCTCATCGCGTTCCGGATCACGGAGTACGCGCTGCTGCTGGTGGGCCTGGGATTCGCGGCCACCTTCATCGCCCGCCGCAGCACGCCGAAGGACGTGGGGCACGCCATCCTGGGGCTCGGCCTCGTGTTCCTCGGGCTCAAGCTGATCCTCGACGGAGTGGCGCCGCTCCGGGCCAACCCGCTGGCGCTCGAGCTGCTGCAGGTGGCGGCCGACACGCCCCTCGTCGCGGTGCTGGCGGCGGCGCTGTTCAGCGCGCTGGTCAGCTCGTCGGCGGCCACGATCGGCCTCGGCCTCGCGCTCTCCACCCAGGGGCTGATCAGCCTGGAAGGCGCGGTCGCCATCGTGCTGGGCGCCAACATCGGCACCTGCGCGACGGCCCTGGCCGCCTCCGTCGGCGCCACCGCCGAGGCCAAGCGCGTCGCCGCCGCCCACATCGCCTTCAAGGTGCTGGGGGCGGCGCTGGTGTTCCCGTTCATCGAGCCGTTCACGGCGCTGGTCGCCGCGACGGCCGCCGATCCGGCCCGCCAGGTGGCCAACGCCCACACGTTCTTCAACCTCGGCATCAGCCTGGCGTTCCTGCCGTTCACGCCGCTGGCGGCGCGCATCGTCGAGACCCTGGTGCCCGACGACCAGCGCGAGGACACGCCGTTCCGCACGAAGTATCTCGACGAGCGCGCGCTCGATCAGCCGTCCCTGGCGCTGGGACAGGCGCACCGGGAGGCCCTGCGCACCGCCGACGTGGTGCAGGGGATGCTGCGGGACGCGCTGCCGGTGTTCCGGTCGGACAGCCTGGCGATGATCGAGAACGTCGAGAAGCGCGACGACCAGGTCGACTTCCTCGAGCGCGAGATCAAGCTCTTCCTGGCCCGCCTCGGCCGCGAGGCCATGGGGGCCGACCTGTCCCGCAAGGAGATCGGCCTGATCTCCTTCATCGGGAACCTCGAGAACATCGGCGACATCATCGACAAGAACCTCATGGAGCTGGCCCGCAAGAAGCACTACCAGGGCCGCCGCTTCTCGGAGGCCGGCTGGGCCGAGATCCAGGAGTTCCACGGGGTGGTGGCCAAGAATCTCGAGCGCGCCATCGCGGCCTTCGCCGCCAACGACCGGTCGCTGGCCCAGGAGGTGCTGGACCAGCGGCCGTTCATGCGCTCGCGCGAGCGCGAGCTGCGCGAATCGCACCTGGGCCGGCTGCGGGCGGGGCTGGCCGAGTCGCTGGAGACCTCGGAGATCCACCTGGACATCCTGACCAACCTCAAGCGCATCAGCTCCCACGTGTCGGCGCTGATGTTCCCCATCCTCGACGAGGTGTGAGCCCATGAAGAAGATCGAGGCCATCATCAAGCCGTTCAAGCTCGACGACGTCAAGGAGGCCCTCACCGAGATCGGGGTGATCGGGATGACGGTGACCGAGGTGCGCGGCTTCGGCCGCCAGAAGGGCCACACCGAGCTGTACCGCGGCTCCGAGTACACGGTGGACTTCCTGCCCAAGGTGAAGATCGAGGTGGTGGCGGCCGATCACCTGGTCGACAAGGTGGTGTCGACGATCGTGGGGGCGGCCAAGACGGGCTCGATCGGCGACGGCAAGGTCTTCGTGCTGCCGATCGACGAGTCGATCAGGATCCGGACGGGGGAGACCGGCGAGGCCGCGGTCTGATGGGTCGCGTGAAACCCGGTGAGGCCGGGGGTCGGGCGCGGGGCGGGTGTGGTCGCTGCCGCGCCCGCATGGCTCGCCGGTCGCGGCCAGCTCGCTCCGGACGGGGCGAGCGCGAGCCCCCCATCCCCCCAAGGGGGCTGGGTCGGCGCACAGTCGGATCGCCGATCGCGCACTCGCCCCGTCCTGCGCTCGCGCACGCGACGACGGCTCGCCATGATGCCGCGGCAGCGACCACACCCGCCCCGCGTCCGACCCCCGGCCTCACCACGGTTCGCGCGATTCACCAGCCCGGGGGGCGCGGTGTCGAAGTCTCGCGCGGAGCATGCCCATCGGGCTCAATCCCGACGCGTTCTCCAGCGTCATAAGAGCCGGCGGCTCCCTCCCACACCCCTGGCACGGGACACGAGTGAAGACAGCCGAACTGTTGACGGCGGCCGCCGGGGCGCGGCTGCGGGCGTTGAGGCGTCTGGGGTTTGCGGATCCGCGGGCGGCGAACGCAAATCTGGAATCGTTGACGCCAACGCCGCGGGCGGCGGAGTTGCTGGCGCCGGCGCTGCCGCGGCTGCTGGCGGAGGTGAGCGCGGCTGCGGATCCCGACATGGCGCTCAACAACCTGGAGCGCTATGCGGCCGTCGTGGACCGGGCCGTGTTCTTCCGCACGCTGGCCGAGCATCCCGGCGCCGCCCACGTGCTGGCGCGGCTGGGCGGAGGTAGCCAGTTCCTGGCCGACGCCCTCCGCCGCCGCCCGGTGGCGCTCGCCTGGCTGCTCGAGCCCCGCACCATGCGCGTGTGGCTCGTCGAGGACTTCGCGGCCGATCTCGCGCAGTCGCTGCAGCCCTTCACCACCCGCGAGGCGCGGATGAACGCGCTCCGCCGCTTCAAGTACCGGCACGTGCTGCGCATCGGCGCGCGCGACCTGCTGGGCGACGCCGACCTCGGCGTCACCACCGAGGAGCTGGCCCGGCTGGCCGACGCCTGCCTCGGCGAGGCCTGGCGCATGGCCGAAGCCGAGGCGCGCGCCCGCGTCGGCGCCCCCCTCGACGGCGCCGGCCGCGAGACGGGCCTGGCCGTCGTCGGCATGGGCAAGCTGGGCGGCGAGGAGCTGAACTATTCCTCGGACATCGACCTGATGTTCGTCTACGGTGCCGAGGGCGAGACGGCCGGGGGCCCGGAGGGGCGGCTGGCCAACGGCGAGTACTTCGCCCGCGTCGCCCGCGACGTCGCCGCCATCATCGAGTCGGTGACCGACGAGGGGCACGTCTTCCGCGTCGATCTGCGGCTGCGCCCGGAGGGGCGCATGGGCGCCGTCGCGCTCTCGCTCGACGGGTACCGCGCCTATCACCGCGAGCGCGCCGAGCTGTGGGAGCGCCAGGCCCTGCTCAAGGCGCGGGTCGCGGCCGGCGACGAGCGGGTGGGCGCCCGCTTCATGGACTTCGTGGGGGAAACCGTCTACCGCCCCGGGCTCGACGCCCGCATCGTGCCCGCCATCCGCGCGATGAAGCGGGGGATCGACCGCGAGCTGCAGCGGCGCGGCGGGTCCCGGGCGGCCAACGTGAAGCTCGGCCGCGGGGGCATCCGCGAGATCGAGTTCATCGTGCAGGCCCTGCAGCTGCTCTACGGCGGGGATGATCCCTGGCTGCGCGAGCGCAACTCGCTCAAGGCGCTCTTCCGCCTCACCGAGCGGGGTTACCTGGCGCCCGAGCGGGGACGCGCCCTGTCGCACGCCCTCGTGCACCTGCGTGCGGTCGAGCATCGCCTGCAGCTCGTGCACGAGTTCCAGACTCACACGCTGCCCGAGGCCACGCCCGAGCTGGGACGGCTGGCCCGGCGGCTCGGCATCGAGGGCTCGCCGGCCGTGGCGGCCCGCGCGTTCCGCGCCCACCATGGCGCGGTCACCCGCTCGGTGCACCGGGCGTTCACCGAGTTCTTCCGCGAACGGCCGGCGCCGGCGCGCCGGCGGCCGGCGCTGCCGGGACTGGTGGCGTTGAAGGCCACCGGCTTCGCGGATCCCGAGCGCGCGCGCCAGAACCTCCGCCTGATCCTCGAGGGCCGTCCGCTGGTGCCCTACGCGGGCACGCTCCGGGCGGCGCTGGAGCGCCTGTACCCGCTCCTGCTCGACGCGCTCTGGAAGAGCCCCGATCCCGACGAGGCGCTCAACCAGTTCGAGCGCTTCCTGTCGGCGGCCGGCCCCCGGGCCGGCTACATCGAGCTGATGGCCGACAATCGCACCCTGCTCGACGGGCTGGTGCGGCTGTGCGCCGGGGGCGACCTGCTCACCCAGCTCCTGATCACGCAGCCCGAGCTCCTGGCTTCCCTGGCCGACCCCACCGCGCTCGCCGGTCGCCGCACCCGCGCCCGGCTGCGGGCGGCCCTGGCGGGCGTGTTCGAGCCCGGCGCGACGGCGGCCGAGCGGCGCGACCGGCTGCGGCGCCTCAAGCAGGCCGAGGAGCTGACGATCGTGTGGCGCTACCTGCTGGGCGTCACCTCCATCGAGCGCTACTCGCGCGAGATGACCGCGCTGGCCGAGGCCACGCTCGAGGCCGGCTGGCTCCTGGCCCTCGGCGGGCAGGTCGAGCGTCACGGCGTGCCGCGCGACGCCGCCGGCCGGTTCATCCCTGCCGTGCTCGTCGGCGTCGGCAAGCTCGGCGGGCGCGAGCTGACGACCGGCTCGGACCTCGATCTCTTCGCCGTCTTCGACGCTCCGGGGCCGGGCGACGGCACGACGGACGGGCAGACACCCGTCGACGCGCACACGTTCTACAGCGGCACGGTCGAGCGCCTCGCCGGCGCGCTCGGCGACATCACCCAGGCCGGCGTGGCGTTCGCCGTCGACCTGCGCCTGCGCCCCGGCAGCAAGGGCAGCGGCTTCGCGGCCTCGGTCGACGCGCTGCAACGGTACTATGTGGAGCACGGGGACCTCTGGGAGCGGCAAACGCTGACGCGCGCGCGCCTGGTGCTCGGCGACCGCCGCCTCGGCCGGCGCGTGTGGGCGGTGCTCCGGCGGCTCGTCTACGACGCCCCGCTGCCCGGGGGCGCGCTCAAGGAGATCGCGGAGGTGCGGACGCGGATGGAGCTGGAGCTGGGCAAGGAGACGCCGGGCCGCTGGCACGTGAAGTTCGGGCGGGGCGGCCTGGTGGACGTCGAGTTCCTGGCCCAGGCGCTGCAGCTGGCCCATGGTGCCGCGCACCCGGGCGTGCGCCGGACGTCGACCACCGCCGCGCTGGCCGCGCTCGCCCGCGCCGCTGCGCTGCCGCCGGCCACCGCTGTCGCGCTGGCCGATCACTACCGGTTCCTGCGCCGGGTCTCGACGGCCCTGCGCCTGCTCGGCGCCCGTCCCACCGACACGCTCGAGCTGGCCGGCCCGATGCCCGCGCGCGTCGCCAGCGCGCTGGGCCTCGGCACCCGCGACGCGTTCCTGGACGCCTATCGCGAGCGCACCGCCGCCGTGCGCGCGGCGTACGAGGACGTCTTCGCGTGAGCACGCTCTACATCGTCGACGGCCACTCGCACATCTTCCGCGCGTATCACGCGGTCGGCTACCTGTCGACCTCCAAGGGCGTGCCGAGCCACGCCGTGCTCATCCTCAGCACGATGCTCTGGAAGCTGATCCGCGAGGAGCGGCCCGACTACCTCGGGATCACGCTCGACCCGCCGGGCCCGACGTTCCGGGACACGATGTTCGCGGAGTACAAGGCCACCCGCACCGCCATGCCCGACGACCTCGCGCGCCAGCTGCCGTACGTGCGCCGGCTGTTCGAGGCGCTGCGCACGCCGGTGGTGGAGGTGCCCGGCTTCGAGGCTGACGACGTGCTGGCCACGCTCGTCGAGCAGGCGCTGCGCCACGACGGGCTCGACGTCGTCGTGGTCAGCGGCGACAAGGACCTCCTGCAGCTCGTCGGCCCCCGCGTACGGGTGCTCTCCGTCCTCGGCCGCACGGGCGAGCGCGTCATGTACGACGAGGCCAGGGTGCGCGAGCGCTGGGGCGTGGAGCCGGCCCAGATCGCCGACGTGCTGGCCCTCATGGGCGACTCCATCGACAACATCCCCGGCGTCAAGGGCGTGGGCGAGAAGACCGCGGTGAAGCTGATCGGCCAGTTCGGCTCCGTCGAGCGCCTGTACGACAACCTCCCGCTGGTCGGCGGCAAGCTGCGCGAGACGCTGGCGGCCAGCCGCAAGCAGGCGCTGCTCTCGCGCGAGCTGGCCTCCCTGTCGCGGAGCGCGCCGGCGACCCTGGAACTCGAGGCGTTCCGGCGCGTGGAGCCGGACTGGGTGCGGCTGCGCGCGCTCTGGATGGAAATGGAGTTCACGCGCCTCGTCAAGGAGCTGCCGGCCACCGTGGTGGCGGTGAGCGCGGAGCCGGTGGCGCGGCTCGACGACGCGGCGGCCGTCGCCGCCTATCTGGCCGCGGTGCCGGCCGGCGCGCCCCTGGCGGTCGAG
The DNA here is from genome assembly GCA_035762565.1 of Candidatus Methylomirabilota bacterium. Classification (GTDB taxonomy): domain Bacteria; phylum Methylomirabilota; class Methylomirabilia; order Rokubacteriales; family CSP1-6; genus AR5. The sequence goes on from DASTOJ010000135.1 coordinate 11,877, forward strand.
TGGATCGGCGACGCCCGCCCGCCGGCGCCGCGGATCGACGCGCTCGGGCTCTTCCATCCCGCCGCCGGCGCCGCCTGGACGGCCCTCACGCCGGCCGGGTGGCTCGGCGGGCGAGAGGTGATCGTCCACGACGCCAAGCCGCTGCTGGAAGCCTGCCTGGCTGCGGGCGCGGCCCCGCCGACGGCGCAGGACACCGCGCTGGCCGCCTACCTGCTCAACCCGGCCCGGGCCACGTATCGGCTGGACGAGGTGTGCATGGAGGCGTTCGGCGAGTGCCCGCCCACGCCGCCCGCCGCGGGGGCCGACGGGCGCGCGGTGGACGACGCGCTCGGCGCCGTGCTCGGCGACCGGGCGCGCTGGCTCGTGCGCTACTGGACGCGCGCGGCGGCCGAGCTGGACGAGCGGGCGCTGCGGCGCATCTACGACGAGATCGAGCGCCCGCTCGTGCCCGTGCTGGCCGCGATGGAGCGCCAAGGCATCCGCGTGGAGCCCGCCCGCCTGGAGGCCTTTGCCAGGGAGCTGGAGCGCAACCTCGACAATCTCACCCGCGAGATCCACGAGCTGGCCGGCGAGCCGTTCGCGATCGCCTCGCCGAAGCAGCTCGCCCAGATCCTGTTCGAGAAGCTCAAGCTGCCCGCGCTGCGCCGCACGAAGACCGGCTACTCCACCGACGCCGACGTGCTGACCGAGCTGGGCGTCAACCACCCGCTGCCGGCCAAGGTCCTCGAGCACCGCACACTGTCCAAGCTCAAGGGGACCTACGCGGACGCGCTGCCCCTGCTGGTGAACCCGGCGACGGGGCGGATCCACACGACGTTCAACCAGCTGGTGGCGGCGACGGGACGGCTGTCGAGCCAGGATCCGAATCTCATGAACATCCCCATCCGCACCGAGCTGGGGCGGCGGATCCGGCAGGCGTTCGTGCCCGAGGCAGGCTGGCGGTTCGTGGCGGCCGACTACTCGCAGATCGAGCTGCGCATCCTCGCCCACATGTCGGGCGAGCCGGCCATCATCGAGTCGTTCCGGCGCGGTGAGGACATCCATACCCGGACCGCCTCCGAGGTCTTCAAGGTGGCGCCGGCCCAGGTGACGCCGCTGCAGCGCACGATCGCCAAGAGCGCGAACTTCGCCATTCTCTACGGCGTGTCGGCGTTCGGGCTGTCGCAGGCGACGAAGATCGACCAGAAGGAGGCGCAGCGGTACATCAGCGCCTACTTCGCCCTCCACCCGCTGGTGCGCGCGTTCATCGACCGCACGCTGGCCGAGGGACGCGAGCGCGGCTACGTCACCACGCTGCTGGGCCGCCGCCGCTACCTGCCCGACCTGCGCTCGAACAACCCGGTCGCCCGGGGCGCCGCCGAGCGCATGGCGATGAACGCCCCCGTGCAGGGCACCGCCAGCGACATGATCAAGATCGCCATGGTGCGCGTGCAAGCCGCGCTGGTGGCGCGCGGGCTGGCCAGCCGCATGCTGCTCCAGGTCCACGACGAGCTGCTCTTCGAGTCGCCGCCGGAGGAGGTGGAGACGATCGCGGCGCTGGCCCGCGAGATCATGGAGTCGGCGCTGCCCCTGGCGGTGCCGGTCGTGGTGGACGTCAAGACCGGGACGGACTGGTCGGACGTGTGAGCCGCCGCTTCCTGCTGGTCGGCCTCACGGGCGGCCTGGCCACCGGCAAGAGCACGGTCTCCGATATCCTCCGGGGCCTCGGCTGCGTGGTGCTCGACGCCGACGTCCTCGCCCGCGAGGTCGTCGAGCCGGGCCGGCCGGCCCTGGCCGAGATCGCCCGCGAGTTCGGCCCCGAGGTCCTCCGGCGCGACGGCACGCTGGACCGCAAGCGCCTGGGCGCCGTCGTCTTCGCGGACCCCGAGCGGCGTCGCCGGGTGGAGGCCATCACGCACCCCGCCATCCGCGAGCGCTTTCTCGCCTGCCTGGCCGAGCTGGAGGCGCAGGGCTTCGAGGGCATCGTCGTCTGGGACGCGCCGGTCATGCTCGAGTCCGGCGGCTCCAAGGGCATGGACCGGCTCGTCGTCGTGATGACCGACCCCGCCACCCAGCGCGCCCGCGCGCTCGGGCGCGACGGCGACCCGGCCGACGCCGAGCGCAAGATCGCCAGCCAGATGCCGCTCGCCGAGAAGGCCCGGCTCGCCGACTACGTCATCGACAACTCCGGCGACCGCGCCGCCACCGAGGCGCGCACCCGCGAGGTCCATGCGGCCCTCCTGGCCGACCTCCGTGCGCGTGGGCGGTGACCAAGCGCCGGGCGCTCGGCCAGCACTTCCTGCGTGACGCGGGGATCGCCCGGGCGATCGTGGATCTCCTGGCGCCGACGCCCCGCGATCTCGTCGTGGAGATCGGGCCGGGTGAGGGCGCGCTGACCGGCGAGCTGGCGCGCCGGGCCGGCCGCGTCACCGCGCTCGAGGTGGATCGGGTGCTGGTCGAGCGGCTGCGCCGGCGGCTGCCGGGCGTCGAGACCGTCGAGGCCGACGCCCGGACGTGGGACTATGGGGCGCTGGCCCGCCCGCCCGGCGGCCGCGTGCTCGTGGTCGGCAACCTGCCCTACAGCGTGAGCAAGCCGATCCTGGCGGCGCTGCTCGACGCCCGGGCCGCGCTCGACGCGCTGGCGCTGATGCTCCAGCGCGAGGTGGCCGAGCGCCTGGCCGCGCCGCCGGGGGGCAAGGTGTATGGCGCGCTCTCGGTGCTGACGCAGGCGGTGTGCGACGTCGAGCTCGCGTTGCGTGTCCCGCCGGGCGCGTTCCGGCCGCCGCCGCAGGTGGAGTCCGCCGTCGTTCGGGTGACCCCGCTCGGGCTCGCGCGGGTGCCGGCTGCGCTGGAGCCGCGCTTCCGCGACGTCGTGCGCGCGGCGTTCGGCCAGCGGCGCAAGACGCTCGCCAACGCCCTGGCCGCCGGGCTCGGGCTCCCCCAGGACAGGGTGCGCGAGGCGGCCACGACAGCGGGGGTGGACCCCGGCCGCCGGGCCGAGACCCTGACGATTGGGGAGTTTGTCTCGCTGGCCGCTCGGCTATGATGACTTTGATGTCGCGCCGGACGCTCCTGCTGGCCCTGCTCGTGGTCTCGGTGCCCGCCGCCGGACTGCTCGTGGTCTCGCGCTCACCGGCCCCGCGGGCGACCGCACCGCCGCCGGCACCGGCCGCCGTCGAGCCGCCGGTGACATCCGTCCGCACGGAAGTCGTCACGCTGCGCCGGGGTGACACGCTGGTGGGTGCGCTGGGCCGGCTCGGCCTCGACCGCCGAAGCTCCCACGACATCGCCGCGGCCCTGCGGGCCGAGGGAGCCGACCTTCGACGCCTGCGGCCGAACGACGAGCTGGAGGTCACCTGGACGCTCGCGGGCGAGCCGATCGCCGTGCGCTGGGAGCCCAGCCCGTGGCTCGGCTTCGCCGCGGTGGCCACCGACGGGAGATGGCAGGTGCGCCGCGCGGAGACCCGCCCCGACGTCCGCGTCGCCTCCGTGGGCGGCGAGGTCCACCGCTCGCTGTTCGAGGCCGTCGAGGCGCTGGGCGAGTCGCCGCAGCTCGTCCTCGACCTGGTCGAGATCTTCTCCTCGGACTTCGACTTCACGGCCGACACCCGCAGCGGCGACCGCTTCCGGCTCCTCGTGGAGAAGCGCTACGCCGGCGAGCAGTTCGTCGATTACGGCCAGGTCCTCGTCGCCCAGTATCTCAGCGACGGGCAGATCCTGACTGGCGTCGGCTTCGAGCCCGCCGGCGGCCGGCCGGCGTACTACGACCTCGAGGGGCGGTCGCTCAAGAAGAGCTTCCTCAAGTCGCCGCTGGAGTTCACGCGCATCACCTCGGGCTTCACCTACCGGCGCCCGCACCCGATCCTGGGCGGCGTCCGCCCGCATCTGGCCGTGGACTACGGTGCGCCCGTCGGCACCCCGGTGCGCGCCGTCGCCGACGGCACCGTGCTGGGCGCCGGCTGGAATGGGGGCAACGGCATCCAGGTGCACCTGCGCCACCACGCCGGCTACGAGACCATGTACAACCATCTGTCGCGGCTCGGTCAGGGCATCCGCCGGGGCGCGCGCGTCGAGCAGCGGCAGGTCATCGGCTACGTCGGCTCGACGGGCCTCAGCACCGGCCCCCACCTCGACTACCGCATCAAGAAGGCCGGCCGCTTCGTGAACCCGCTGGGCGAGAAGTTCGTCCCCGGCCAGCCGCTCGACGGCGCCGAGCACGGCCGTTTCCTCAAGGCCGCTCGCGACCTGGTCCGCCGCCTCGAGGACTCCTCGCCGCTGTGAGACGACGCCGGCGCAGCCGGCGCTCGGAGCGGGCGTAGAGCGTTCCCTGTTGCAGCTTCCGGTGGCACTGAAAGAGGGTGTACTCGACGGCGCGAGCGGTGACGCCGAGCGCGCGGGCGTGATGGCGCAGCGCCGCCAGGTACTGCTCCCACTGGCCGATCGTGAAGCCCTGGCCGCGGCGGTTGGCGCTGACGGAGCGGATGGCGAACAGGAGCTGCCAGGCGCGGATGTCGAGCACCCCGTAGCGGCGTGGATCGATGAGCGTCAGAACGGCGGAGGCCATCGGCACCCCGACGCCGCGCAGTCCGGTGAGCAGCGTCATCCGCCGCCGCTCGCTGCGGGTGGCCAGCACACGCGCCGAGACCGCGCGGATGCGCGCGGCGGAGTTCGCCTCCCACAGCCGCCGCGCCCGCGGACTCTTCCACCGGCACATCCTCCGAAACTCATCCCGCGTGACGTAGCCGCGCGCCCGGACACCCGCCAGGTCGTGCACGAGGGCGGCGGTGGCCGGATCCTCCTCGTGGACCAGCTCGCGCGCGAGCAGCACGTCGAGGTCGGAGTAACCCGGACGACCCAATGGCACGGACAAGACTATATGCGTGCCGAAGCGTCACCGCACGAGGCTGGAAAGCGGTCAGGCGAACGTGGCGCGCCGCCGCTCGGGCCGCGGCGTGACGAGCGCGGCGGGCGGCGAACGAGGCGCGCTCCGGCTCCGCCGTGGCGCGACGAGCGCCCGGGGGGTCGCCGGGGCCATTTCGTGGCCCCCCTGCTACAAAGGCCGCGGGACTGTCCGGACGGGCGTCCAGCCGAGCGCGCGCATGCAGCGCTCGTAGCGCAACTGCTCGTCGAAGCGCTCGAAGGCGGCCTCGCGGGGGGCTCGCTTCCACAGCGCCGGCGGCGGCTCCGTGCGCGGAAGCAGGCGCTCGGTGGCACCCTTGGCCGGGAACGCCGCCGGGGTCTCTGGGTCGAGCGCCGCCTGGTAGCACCCCTCGGATTCCTTCGCCAGTTCGGGCAGTTGGGCCCCGGGGCGGTCCCAGTACGCGGTCGTGCACCCCGAGAGAACGAGGGCCAGAGCGGTCAGGGCCAGGGCGGTCAGCATGATGGCTCGCATACCCAGGGTGGAATCAAGAATCGTGCCCGCAGAAACTTCGGGGGCCGCAGACCGGGTGCTACGATGGCCTGGCATTCCGGAAAGGAGTTCGGGTGGAGCCAGTCGTCCGTCTCATCCCCCTGGGCGGGCTCGGTGAGATCGGCCTCAACATGATGCTCGTGGAGTCCGGTGACGACCTGCTGGCGGTGGACTGCGGCCTCATGTTCCCGGACGACGAGCTGCCGGGTATCGACTACGTCATCCCCGACTTCACGTACGCGCTGGCCAGGGGCGCGGGCTTCCGCGCCGTGGTGCTGACGCACGGCCACGAGG
>DASTOJ010000136.1:0-37601 GCA_035762565.1 Candidatus Methylomirabilota bacterium
CCTCCGGCGCCTGGTCGCGCCGTCGCTGGTACAGGGTCTCGCGCGCAGCGGCCAGGGCCTGCACGAGCAGGGCGCCGACCTCGGGTGTCAGGCGTCCGCGGACGAGCACGGTACCGTCGCTGACCGGATACATGTGCAGCGTCCGGCTGGCATGCTGCCGGGCGGCCTCGCGGGCCTCGGCCTGCCGATCCATCCGGCGCCAGCCCCGCACGATGCGCTCGACGTGCTCGGCTGTGCCGGCGCGCCCGACGGCCACCAGCTCCTCCTCAGTCTCCGGCGTGACGACGCGCGTCAGCTCCCGGATTTTTGAGTAGGACAGCTCGCCGCGGGCGAGGGCCTTGGCCAGCACGGGCAGCGTGCCCAGGGCGCGGGCCACGCGCACGTGCTCGCGGGCGGCGCACGGGCTGAGCCCCGTGCGCCAGGTGAGCCAGGCGGCGCAGGAGCGGAAGCCGGTGTTCCAGCCCTCACGGGCGTCGAAGTCGCGAATCAAGTCGAGGAGACGAGCGGTGGCGGCATTGAGGTGCGCCGACAGCTCGGCGATCTCGTCGCCCAGGCGCTCGAGCTCGGTGATAGACCCCGCGGGGGCGAGCACGTCAGTGACTGACGCTTCCGTTCCGGGAACGTGGCGCGTGCGGATCTGCATGAGCGAGTCCCCCTGTGCTGGGGCGACTCTACACCACGGTTTCGGCGCCGCCTGTCAGCCTCCACGAGACGCGATCGTGCGACGGATCGATGAATTTCCCGGTGGTCGTGTGTCGCCGCCCCTCGTCGAGCCCGTACATGCCCCTGGGCGGCCATCTGAGAGGCGCTATCCAGACGCGGTCGACCCACCTGCACGAAGCTGTCAAGTGTCGAAATTCTCAGACAGTGCCAACCGAGCGGGCGCCCACCGACCAGTGCCCACCGCCCGGCGCGCGTCGTCGCCTCCGTCCCGTCAGCCCGCCGGCCGGCGCCGCGCCTCCCACTCGTCGAGCGTGCGCGGCCAGTCGGCGTGGAGCAGGCGGGAGAGCGAGCGGTCCGCGAGCATGCGACCGCCCGTCTGGCAGCGAGCGCAGTAGTTGGTCTCGTTGTCGGCGTAGACGATGCGCTGCACCGGGGCGCCGCACTCGGGACAGGGCTTGCCGTAGCGCCCGTGCACCGCCATCTCGGGCCGGAACGCGGTGACGCCCTCGGGGAAGCCCTCACCCGCCTGGGCCCGTAGCCGCTCGACCCACTCGGTCAGCACCGCCCGCGTCGCCTCGTACAGGCGCCCTACCTCGTCGTCGCCCAGGGCCTGGCTGAGCTTCACCGGCGAGAGGCGGGCGCGGTGAAGGATCTCGTCGGAATACGCGTTGCCGATCCCGCTGAAGACGCGCGGGTCGGTGAGCACGCGCTTGAGCGTGTGATTCTCGGCGACGAGGGCGGCCTGGAACGCGGCGAGGTGGGCCGCGAGCACCTCCAGCCCTCCGGGGTCGTGGGCGCGCAGCGCCGCCTCGCCGCGGACCAGCTCGAGCGAGGCGCGCTTCTTCGTCCCGGCCTCGGTCATGACGAGCGTGCCCGTCGAGAAATCGAAGGCCGCCAGGCCGATCTTGCCCGGCGGTCTGGCGCCGGCCCGTCGCCAGTGCAGCCGCCCGGCGATCATCAGGTGGATCACCAGGAACAGCTCGTCCTCGAGCGCGAGGACGAGGCGCTTGCCGAGGCGGCGCAGCCCGGTCACGGCCTTGCCGGCCGCGGCGCTCAGCGGCGGGTCTACCGAGCGCAGCAGGAAGGGCGTGAGCAGCCGCACGCGTTCCAGCCGCGCGCCGCCGAGGCGGCGCGCCAGCGCCTCGAGGTACACGGTGACGTCCGGCAGCTCCGGCACGGCTACGGGCGGACGAGGGCGTACAGCAGCCGGTCCCCGGTGCGCCCGTCCTTGGTGACGCCGAGCCGGGCGCGGCCTTCCAGCGTGTAACCGGCTTTCTCGAGCACGCGTGCCGAGGCCGGGTTCCACTCGAACACGCCGGCCTCCAGCCGGCAGATGTCGAACGTCGCGAAGGCGTACTCGGTCACCGCCCGCAGCGCCTCGGTGGCGATGCCGCGCCCCCAGAAGGGCTCGCCCAGCCAGTAGCCGATCTCGGCCGAGCGGCGGAAGACGTCGGTGCCCGGCTCGACCCCGATGCCGCCCACCATCTGGCCGGCCACGACGATCGCGAAGTTGGCGACGGGCGTCTGCGCGCTCACCCGCGTGATCCACTCGCGGGCGTCGGCGGCGGTGTACGGATACGGGAAGCGGTCGCGCATGTTGCGTGAGACGTTGCGGTTGTCGGCGTAGCGGACCAGCGAGGGCTCGTCGTCCCGGCGGTACGGCCGCAGCGTGCACCGCGCGAGCCGCAGCTCGGGGCTCACACGAGCTGCACCTCCACGCGGGTGTCGAACGTCGCCTGTCCGCCCGAAAATCCCAGCTCGCGGAAAGCGTCGACGGCGGCATCGGGGAGCGCCGGCGCGCCGGCGCTGAGGTCGTTGAGGCCGGCCCAGCCGTCGCGCATCCACACGGTGCCGGCCGGGATGCGCCCGGTGACGCGGGCGCGCGCCTGCATCGCGCCGCGGGCGTTGGCGATGCGGATGGCGGCGCCGTTCGTCACGCCGCGGGCGGCGGCGTCGGCGGGGGAGATCCACAGCACGGGCTCGGGGTCCGCCTTGGCGAGCGTTGGCAGGGCACGGCCGTGATCGTAGAAGCCGTGGAAGTGCGCGAGCGTGCGCCCCTGGCAGAGCGTGAGCGGGTGCGCCGGCTCGGCGGAGGCCTCGCCGGCCACCGGCAGCGCCGGCAGCCCGAGCGCCGCCGCGCGCCCGGACACGAACTCGACCTTCCCGGATGGCGTCGGGAACGTCAGGTCGGGGTGGGCGACGTGGGAGATACGCAGCGCGCGCATGCCGCCCTCGGCCGTGAGCGCCGCCACGGTGGCGTGGCCCGTGGCCGGGTGGTCGAGGATCGCGTCGAGCGGGCCGCTCTCGCTCTCCCACGGGAAATAGTCGTCGACGCCGAGCCGCCGCGCCAGCTCGCGCAGCACCCAGGCGACCGGCCGGGCCGCGCCCGGCGGATCGAGCACCTTCGGCATGAGGTAGAGGTGCGTGTTGGTGCTCTTGCAGCCCAGCTCCTCGAGCCACGCGGTCGCGGGCAGCACCACGTCGGCGAAGCGCCGCGCGGTGTCGTTGAGGAACAGGTCGTAGGAAACGACGAGGTCCTGGCGCGCCAGGCCCTCGGCCACGCGGCCGGCATCGGCATAGGACGACAGGATGTTGGTGCCCAGCAGCAGCATGACCCGCACGCGGCCGTCGAGCATCGCCTCCGTGACCAGCGGCATCTGGCTGGGGATCCAGGCGCCGGCTGGCCGGCGGTCCTCGGCGGTGATGCTCGCCAGGCCCTGGCCGTGCACGGCGCTGCCGTGGCGGGGCCCGAAGCCGCCGCCCGGGATGCCGACGTTGCCGGTGAGCGCGGGCAGGCAGCCGATCGCGCGCGCCCCCGTCCACGCCGCCTCACCCTTGTGCATGCTGCTGCCACCCAGCACGAGCATCGCGGGCCGCGTGGTCGCGTACCGCCGGGCGAGCGAGACGATGCGCTCGGCCGGCACGCCGGTGACCGCGGCGGCCCAGGCCGGCGTGTGCGTGGTCACGTGGCCGGCCAGGACCTCGAACCCGGTCGTGTGACGCGCGACGAAGTCCCCGTCCCAGAGGTTCTCGGCGACGATGACGTGCATCAGCGCGAGGGCCAGCGCGGCGTCGCTGCCGGGGCGCACGATCACGGTCTCGTCGGACTGGGCGGCGGCCTCGGTCTGCCGGACGTCGATCGTGATCACGTGGGCGCCGCGCCGGCGCGCCGCCGTCACGTGGCGCGCGGTGTTGGGCTGCGAGGCGAGGTTGGCGCCCCACAGCACGATGAGGTTGGCGTGGGCGCTCATGTCCTCCTTGGTGTTGGTCTCGAGGATGCCGGTGAGGCCGAGGCCGTAGGCGCCGAGCCCCCAGCAGATCATCGTGCCGCTCCACGACTGGCAGCCCCACAGGTTCGCGAAGCGCCGGGCCAGGTGTCCGGAGAGTCGCGTGCCGTAGTTGGTGGCGGCGAGCCCGTGCCCCGTCCAGAGGCCGACCGCCTCGCCGCCCGCCGCCCGCAGGCGCCCGGCGATCCGGTCGAGCGCCTCGTCCCACGACGCCTGGCGGAAGTCGCCGCCGCGCCGCTCGCGGACGAGCGGCTGGAGCAGCCGCCCCGGATTGCCGATGATCTCGTGCGAGGCCTGGCCGCGGACGCAGAGGAACCCCTGGCTGTCGGGGTTGTCGGGATCCCCGCGCACGCCGAGCAGGCGGTCGCCCTCCACGTCGACCAGCATCCCGCACAGCGTCGGGTGGCAGTTCATCGGGCACATCGTGCGCACGGTCCGCAGGCCGGGGGAGGTCATGCGGGGATGATGCCCTACTCCGACGCCGAACGCACCGGCCTGGTCCGGGCGACGTTGGCGACGACGGCGATCAGCTCGGCGGGCTCCACCGGCTTGGACACGTGCATCTGGAAGCCGGCCGCGAGGGCGTCGAGCCGGTCCTTGAGGCTGCCGTGGGCGGTGATGGCCACCGCCGGCACGCCGCCACCCTGCTCGGCCGGCAGCGCGCGCACGCGGCGGATGAACGCGTAGCCGTCGGTGTCGGGCATCTCGATGTCGGACACGATGACGTCGGGGCGCCAACCCGCCAGCGTGTCGAGCGCCTCGGCCGAGCGCTGAACCCCGCGCACCTCGGCCCCTCCCAGCCGCAGCAGCCCGGCGAACAGCTCCAGCGTGTCGTGGTCGTCCTCGATCACGAGGACCCGGACGCCGGCCAGCGAGGCGGGCGGGCCTCCGGCGAGCATGCCCCGCGCGCCCGGGACGGCGCCGTCCACGCCCTCCTCGGCGTGCACCGGGACCGGCAGCCTGACGCGGAACGTCGCGCCCTGGCCCTCGCCGGCGCTGTGGGCGGCCACCGTGCCGCCGTGCAACTCGGTGAGGTTCCGGACGAGCGCCAGACCGATGCCGAGACCGCCCTGGCTGCGCGTGCTCGAGCTGTCGGCCTGACGAAAGCGGTCGAACACGAACGGCAATAGCGCCGGCGCGATGCCCTGGCCGGTGTCCGTGACGGTGATCTCGACGCTCGATCCGGTGCGGGCCAGGCCCACCTCGATCCGGCCGCCGGCGCCGGTGAACTTGATCGCGTTGGTGAGCAGGTTCCAGACGACCTGCTGCAGGCGGTCCGGGTCCCCGTGGACGGGGCCGGTGCACGGGGAGAGCACGGGGATCAGCTCGATGGACTTCGCGCGGGCGGCCGGCCGCACGGCGTCGAGCGCCGCCTCCACCACCGCGGCGGGATCGACCAGGCGCACGTCGAGCCGGAGCTTGCCGGTGACGATCCGCGAGATGTCGAGCAGATCCTCGATGAGCTGGCTCTGGGCGCGGGCATTGCGCTCGATGGCCTCCAGCGCGCGGGTCCGGGTGGCGGCGTCGAGCTGGGCGGTGCGCAGCGTCACCGCCCAGCCCAGCACGGCGTTGAGCGGCGTGCGCAGCTCGTGGGACAGCGTGGCCAGGAACTCGTCCTTGAGGCGGTTGGCCGTCTCCGCCTCCTCGCGCGCCCGCTGCTCGCGGGCCAGCAGGTGAGCGTTGCGAAGCGCGATGGCGGCGTGGTCGGCGAGCTGGCCCAGGATCGCCTCGTCGCGGTCGTTGAAGGACCGGGCCGTGCAGTTGTCGACGTAGAGCAGTCCCTCGATCCGCGGGCCGAGCGCGATGGGCACGACCAGCACGGTGACGACCCGCTCGCGGGCGACGGCGGCCAGGTACTCGGCGTCGCCCGCGAAGCGCGGATCGCGCGGGGCGTCGTCGCTGCGCACGGGCCGGCCCGTCTGCAGCACGAGGCCGCCGGCGCCGCGCCCCGGCACCACCACCCGGCGCTCGTCGCTGGCGAGGCGATCGCCGGCGCGGTAGCGGAACACGACGGCGCCGGTGTCGGCCTCACGCAGTGCGATGGCCGACAGGTCGCTGCGGCACAGCTCGCGCGCCCCCTCGGCGACCGTCTGGAGGATCGCGTCCAGCTCGAGCGAGGCGTTGATCGAGCGGGCCAGCTCGCCCAGCAACGCCGCCCGCCGCGCGTCGGCCTCGGCCATCGCCAGCGTGGCCTGCTCGCGCGTGAGCAGCCGGTCGCGCTCGAGCGCCAGCCGGTCGCGCTCGAGAGACTGGGCGACCCGGTCGCCGATCGACGCGAGGATCGGGATGAGGAGTCGGTCGAGCGGATGGTCGATCGCGCCGTCGAGCTGAAGGACCGCCAGCACGTCGCCGCGCACCCGGATGGGCCACGCCAGCGCCTCCGGTGTCCGCGCCAGCTCACCGGTCGACCACGCCCGGGCCGCCGGCTCGTCCGAGGGCGTCAGCGCCGTTCCCGACGCGAGCTTCTGCCAGCGGCCGGGCTCGCGCTCCCACACGGCGGCGCAGGCGGGGTCGCCACGGGGATCCTCGACCGTCCACAGCACGCCGGCGCTCGAGCCGAGCGCCTCGCCGAGCGCGCTGAGCAGGTGCGGTCCGGCCTCGGCGAGCGTGGCGTTGCGGGCGAGCGCGGCGAGGGCGTCGGCGAGCGACTCAGGCATGTCGAGGTCAAGGATAACGCGGGGGTCGCGAGCGGGCCACCACCACCGGTTCCGTGGGCAATGTTTTTCCCACCAGCACCCGCGCGACGCGTGCTTGACACGAGCGCGAGGGCGGTGGTACCAACGCGCCTGGCCGGCAGACATGGACCCCGGAACGATCCAGGCGCTCACGTTCGACGTCTTCGGCACCGTCGTCGACTGGCGGAGCAGCCTCATCCGCGAGGGCGAGGCGCTCGGCCGCGCCCGCGGTCTGCGCGTGGACTGGGCGCGCTTCGCCGACGCCTGGCGCGGCCTCTACCAGCCCCAGCTCGAGCGCGTCCGCAGCGGGCAGGCGCCGTGGACGCCGCTCGACGATCTGCACCGGCAGGCCCTCGACCGCCTGCTGGTCGAGTTCGGGATCACGGGCCTGGCCGAGGCCGAGATCGACCATCTGAACCGCGCCTGGCACCGGCTCGATCCCTGGCCCGACACCGTCCCGGGGCTCCAGCGGCTCAAGCGGCGCTTCATCCTGGCCACGCTCTCCAACGGCAACGTGGCGCTCATCGTGAACATGGCCCGCCGGGCGGGCCTGCCCTGGGACGCCGTGCTCGGCGCCGAGGTGGCGCGCCATTACAAGCCCCAGCCCGAGGCCTATCTGACCACCGCGGCCCTGCTGGGGCTGCGGCCCGAGCAGTGCCTGATGGTCGCCGCCCACAACGGCGATCTCGCCGCCGCCTCTGCGCTCGGCCTGCGCACCGCGTTCGTCGTGCGCCCGACCGAGCACGGCCCGGGCCAGACGACCGACCTGAAGCCCGCCCGAGACTGGGACGTCGTCGCCGACAGCTTCGTCGATCTCGCCGCCCGTCTCGGCTGCTGACGCTCGCGTAAAATCAGTCCACCAAGGGTATGGACGCCTGGCCCGTCGCGCGGAAGCTCCCCAAGATCGACGTCGTCCACGGCGACGTCCGCCAGGACGACTACTTCTGGCTGCGTGACAAGGACTCGCCCGAGGTCACCGCCTACCTCGACGCCGAGAACGCCTACACCGACGCGGTCCTGAACGGGACCGAGGCGTTCCGCGAGTCGCTCTACCGCGAGATGCTCGCCCGCATCAAGGAGGACGACCAGAGCGTTCCGTACCGCCACGGCGAGTGGCTCTACTACTCGCGCACCGAGACGGGCAAGCAGTACCCGATCTATTGCCGCAAGCCTGCGCCCGACGGCCCCGAGCAGGTCGTGCTCGACCTGAACGCCCTGGCCGAGGGCCACGCGTTCCTGGCGCTGGGGGCGTACGCGGTGAGCGACGACGGCCGCTGGCTCGCCTACAGCATCGACCACACGGGCTTCCGCGAGTACACGCTCTCCGTGAAGGATCTCGCCACCGGCGCGCTGGCGCCCGAGCGCGTCGAGCGCGTCTCTTCGGTCGCGTGGGCGGCCGACTCGGCGACGTTCTTCTACGTGCTCGAGGACGCCGCCAAGCGGCCCTACCGCCTCTTCCGCCACCGGCTCGGGGAGCCGGTGGCCGAGGACCCGTTGCTCTACGAGGAGGCCGACGCGCTGTTCCGCCTCGGCGTCTGGCGCTCGCGGAGCCGCGCGCTGCTGCTCGCGGGCTCCGGCAGCTTCACGACGACGGAGGTGCGCTGGCTGCCGGCCGCCGAGATCACCGCGGACTGGCGCGTGCTGCTCCCGCGCGAGAAGGACCACGAGTACTCGGTGGATCACGGGGTGGGGCCGGACGGCGACCTGTTCTACATCCGTACCAACGCCGGCGGACGCCGCAACTTCCGCCTGGTGACGGCACCGGTCAGCGACCCGCGGCCCTCGCGCTGGCAGGAGCTGATCGCCCACCGCGACGACGTCATGCTGGAGGACGTCGACGTGTTCGCGGACCACTACGTCGTCCACGAGCGGGAGGACGGGCTGCTGCGGCTGCGGATGACCGCGCTGGGCAGCGGCGCCACCCACCACGTCGAGTTCCCGGAGCCGGCCTACGAGGTCTCGGCCGACGTCAACGCGGAGTTCGCGCTGCCGGCCTACCGCCTGCGCTACCAGTCGTTCATCACGCCAGCGTCGGTCTTCGACTACGACGTGGCGGGCCGGCGCCTGATCCTCCTCAAGCAGACGCCGGTCCTGGGCGACTGGGACCCGGCCGGCTACCGCTCCGAGCGCCTCCACGCCCTGGCCCCGGACGGCACCCGCGTGCCCATCTCGCTCGTCTACCGCGCCGGCACGCCGCGCGACGGCTCGTCCCCGATGCTCCTGACGGGCTACGGCGCCTACGGCATCCCGTATCCCGTGACGTTCTCGTCGAGCCGGCTGAGCCTGCTCGACCGCGGGCTGACGGTGGGCATCGCGCACCTGCGGGGCGGCGGTGAGCTGGGCAAGCGCTGGCACGACGAGGGGCGGATGCTCAACAAGCGCACCACGTTCACCGACTTCATCGCCGCGGCCGACGCGCTGGCCGCTCAGGGCTACACGGCGCCCGACCGTCTCGTGATCGAGGGCGGGAGCGCCGGCGGGCTGCTGATCGGCGCCGTGCTCAACACGCGGCCCGACCTCTGCCACGCCGCGCTGCTGCGCGTGCCCTTCGTCGACGTGATCAACACGATGCTCGACGAGTCGCTGCCGCTCACGGTCGGCGAGTTCGAGGAGTGGGGCAACCCCAAGCTGCGCGCGCACTACGAGTACATGAAGACATACTGCCCGTACACCAACCTCGCGACCCAGCCCTACCCGTCGATCCTGCTCCGCACGTCCCTGAACGACAGCCAGGTGATGTACTGGGAGCCGGCCAAGTGGGTGGCGCGGCTGCGCGCGCTGAACGACGGCCACCCGCCGCTGCTCTTCAAGACCAACATGGCGGCCGGCCACGGCGGCTCCTCCGGGCGCTACGACGCGCTCCGCGAGCTGGCCTTCGACTACACGTGGCTCCTGGGCGTGCTCGGCCGGGCGGAGAATCGTGTGACGGCGCGACCCTCAGGCCGAGCGCCTTCGCGGTCTTGAGGTTGATCACCCCCTCGAGCTTTGTCGGTTGCTCGACCGGCAGATCGGCAGGCCTGGCGCCGCGAAGGATTCGCGCAACGTAGAACGTGGCCCGGCGCGCCGGCACGACCTGGCTCGCCCCGTACGCCAGCCGTCGGTCCTGCGCAACGTGCTCGGGCGAAGCCGTCAGTTGGCGGGGACCGGAGCTGAGCGCCACACGCGGCGCGCGCCCGGGTCGATCCGGAGCGCCACGATCGAGGCGGCCAGGAGGAATACGCACGCCACGACGTACGCCGCGCCGTAGCCGCCGGTGGCCTCGAACAGCGCGCCGGCCAGCCAGGAGCCGAGAGCGCCGCCCGTCTGGTGCACGAGGAAGATCCAGCCGAAGACCGAGCTGACCGAGAAACGGCCCCAGATGTCCGCGGTCAGCGCCGACGTCATCGAGCCGGTGCCGGCCAGCGTGACGCCGCCCAGCACGGCCACGGCGAGGATCGCGGTGGGGTTGTCGCGGATGAGGAAGAAGGCGGCGAAGATCAGGATGCGGCCGGCGTAGATCCCCGACAGCACGGGCCGCCGGCCGAAGCGGTCGGACAGCATGCCCAGCATCACCGTGAAGCCGATGCTGGAGCCGCCGAGCACGCCCAGGGCCCACGAGGCGAACATCGGCGTGTAGCCGTGGTCGGTGAGCATGGGGATGCCGTGCGCCGACAGCAGGCTCATCGAGAAGCCGCAGGTGAAGAACGAGCCCGCGAGCTGCCAGAACGCCAGCGTCTGCACCGCCTCCGCGGCGCCGACTCGCTCCGTCGCCGTGTTGGTGCCCGGCCGGACGGCGCCGCCGTCGGCCGCCAGCCCCATGGACTCCGGCGAGTCGCGGATGACCCACAGGCAGAGCGGCAGCACCACCACGAGGACGATGAGCCCGATCACCATGTAGGTGGCGCGCCAGCCCTGGGTGAGGATGAGCCACGTCACGGCCGGGACCAGCAGGCTCATCCCGGTCATGGAGGCGCTGCCGAGCACGGAAAGCGCGGTGCCGCGCCGCTTGCTGAACCAGCGGGCGACGACGCCCGAGGCGATGACGGGGCCGGTCGCCGCCAGCCCGAGCGGGACGAGCACGCCGTAGACGACGGCGAACTCCCAGAAGTTCCGCACCAGCGCCGTCAGCACCAGCGAGCCCACCAGCAGCAGGGTGCCGGCGGAGGCGCTGACGCGCACGCCGAAGCGGTCGGCGGCCATGCCGGACAGCGGCATGAACACGCCGTAGAGGAAGAGGCTGAGCGCGATGACGAGCGAGAAGCTGGCCCGGTCGAGATCGAGATCGGCCACGATCGGCTTGAGGAAGGGACCGACGGCGTGGCGGATGCCCGTCGAGATGAACGTCATGCAGGAGAACGCCGCGACGACCCACCAGCCGTAGAACACCGAGCGAGGGGACATGGACACGAGGACTATACGATAATTCCGGCCGGGAGGGCGGCGCATGTACAGCGACCTCGTCAAGAAGCGCGCGTGAAGGCGCTGCCGGCCGATCACGGCGCCCGGGACCGACTGGAGGCGGCCTTCGACCGCGAGGAGCGGCGCGGCCTCATGCTGGCGGCGGCCACGCGCTCGGCCGCGGTACTGGTGATCATCGGCTGGCTCGCGGTGTCGAACCCCGAGCGGGGCCTGGCCTTCGCGTGGGTGCTCGGCACCGCGAGCTTCTTCCTGCTCACCGGGCTCGTGCAGTTCTGGGTGTACTTCCGGGGGACGGCGCCGCCGATCGCGCCCTACGCCTTCATCCTGGTGGACTCGCTGGCGCTGGCGGCGGTACTCCTGCTGCCCAATCCCTTCGACACGCTGGGACTGCCGTGGGCGTTGCCGCTGCGCTACGCGGGCTTCATCTACTTCTTCCTCCTCCTCATGCAGGCGGCGTTCTCGTTCCGGCCGCGCCTGCTGCTGTGGACGGGACTGTGCGGCGCGGGCGCCTGGACGCTCGGCTTTCTCTTCATCGTGAGCCGGCCCGAGACCATCATCGACCCGCCCAGCACCGAGGGTCGGGCGGCCATGCTCGTGTCGTACTTCGATCCGAACTACGTCTCGGTCTTGAAGTACCAGAACGAGATGATCGCGTTCCTGCTGGTGAGCGCGGGACTCGCGCTGCTCGTCCGGCGCTCGCGCGTGCTGGTGGCCGAGCGGGCCGAGGCCGAGCGCGCGCGCGGCAACCTCGCCCGCTACTTCTCGCCCAAGGTGGTGGACACGCTGGCCGAGCGCGACGAGCCGCTGGGCCGCGTGCGCCGGCAGGCCGTCGGCGTGCTGTTCGCCGACCTGGTCGGCTTCACCACCATGGCCGAGGACATGACGCCCGAGGAGGTCATGGCGCTGCTGCGCGACTTCCACGGCCGCATGGAGGACGAGGTCTTCCGCCACGGCGGCTGCCTGGAGAAGTTCATCGGCGACGCGCTGCTGGCCACCTTCGGCGTGCCCGACGTGGGCACGCGCGACGCCACCGACGCGCTGGCCTGCGCGCGCGGCATGCTGGCCGCGCTGGAGGCGTGGAACCGCGAGCGGACAGCGGCCGGGCAGCCCCCGCTGCGCATGGGGCTGGGCCTGCACTACGGCCAGGCGGTGCTGGGCGACATCGGAAGCGCCCGCAGCATGGCCTTCGCCACCGTCGGCGACACGACCAACGTCGCCAGCCGGCTGCAGGCCCTGACGCGCGACCTCGGCGCGAGCCTGGTGGTCAGCCGCACGCTGGTGAACGCGATCGAGCGGGAGAGCGCCGACGTCCCGCTGCTCACGGGCCTGACCGCCCGCGGCGCCCACACGCTGCGTGGGCGCGACACGCCCCTCGAGATCTGGGCGGGGTAGGGCCTGGCCGTCACGACCGCCGCGCAACAGAACTTTACAAAGAGCACACACCCCCTTCACACGCGGCGTCGATCCTTGCCAACAGCGGGCCGGCCGGAGCCGGCCGCAAGGAGGACGACATGCTGAGTCGGCGGACGATCCTGGGTTCGGTGGCGGTGCTGGGCGTGGGGCTGGCGGCGACCGTGGCGGCATTCGCGCACGGCGGGCCCGGTGGGCGGCACGGGATGTTCATGAAGCGGTTCGTCTCGTCGATGATCGACGAGGCGCTGGAGCCGGCGAAGGTCACGGCGGACCAGCGCGCGAAGATCTACGCGGCCCGCGACCGGGCGTTCGCCGCCGTCGAGACGCACCGGCAGACGCGACGGGCCCACATGGACGAGGCGCTGCGGCTGTTCGAGGCCGACGTGGTCGACGCCGGGCAGGTGGCCGTGTTCCGGGCCCAGCGCGAGACGGAGCACCGGCAGGTGGCGGACGCGATCAGCCAGGCCGTCACCGAGGTTCACGACGTGCTGACGCCGGTCCAGCGCAAGGCGGTGGCCGACTGGGTCCGGGCGCACCGGCCCGGCCACTGATCGGAGTGCGCTAGTGTAGGGACGCGATGGCGTCCCGCCGCACGGCCGCGCTCCTCGTCGAGGACGACGCCCGCCTGGGGGCGATGGTGGCCGAGTATCTCGGCCGCCACGACCTGGACGTCACCGTCGTCGGCGACGGCGAGCGCGGCCTGGCGGCGCTGCGGCGCGGGCGCTTCGACGTGGTGCTGCTCGACGTGATGCTGCCCGGGATCGACGGGCTCGAGGTGTGCCGGCGCATCCGGGCCGCCCCCGAATGGGCGGCGCTACCCGTCCTCATGCTCACCGCCCGCGGCGAGGACGTCGACAAGATCGTCGGCCTCGAGCTGGGCGCCGACGACTACCTGGCCAAGCCGTTCAACCCGCGCGAGCTGCTGGCCCGCATCCGCGCGGTGCTGCGCCGGGGCGCCGTTGACGCGCCGCGGGCGCGCTTCACCGCCGGCGGCCTCGTCGTCGACTTCGACGCCCGCGAGGTCACGGTCGACGGCCGGCGCGTGGTGCTCACCCACCACGAGTTCGAGCTGCTGGCGACGCTCGCCCGCGCCAACGGCCGCGTGCTCTCGCGCGAGCAGCTGCTGGACGCGCTGCGGGGCCAGGAGGCCGAGGCGTTCGACCGGTCGATCGACGTGCACGTCTCCAAGCTGCGCGCCAAGCTGGAGAAGGACCCGCGGGCGCCGCGCTACGTCAAGACGGTGCGAGGCGTCGGCTACGCGCTGGTGCGCCCTGGGCCCGGCCGGTGAGGCTCCACTCGCGGGTCTACCTGGCCTCGCTCGCGGTACTCCTCGTCGTCGGCGCCGCCACCAGCCTGGTGTTCGCGCTCGTCAACCGGGGCGGCGCCTTCCGCGAGGTGGGCGAGCGCATGGCCCGCCACGTGGCGGCCCTCGCCGCCGAGCGCCTCGACGATCCGGCCGGGCTCGCCGCGCGGCTCGAGCGGCTGCACGCCGATCTCGACCTCGACGTCGCCGTGCGCGATCTCGACGGCCGCATCCTCGCCGCGGCCGGCGCGCCCTTCCCGGCGCTGCCGGCGGACGTCCTGGCCGCCGTCCGCGCCGGGCGGATGGTGACGCGCTCGCGCCCGGTGCCGCATGCGGTGGCGCCGGTGCGCCTGGCGCCCACCGGCGCGATCGTCGCCACCGCCGAGGTGGCCTCGCACCGGAGATTCGGCCCGCCCGCCCTGCTGCGCCCGTTGCTGGCGGTCGCCGTGGTCCTGCTCGTCGTCGGGGTCGCCACGAGGCCGCTGGCCCGCCGGCTCTCGCGCCCGCTGGAGCGGCTCACCGACGCGGCGCGCCGGCTCGGCGGCGGCGATCTCGGCGCCCGCGCGCCGGCGCCGGGCGGCCGGCGCCGCTGGTGGCGCCCCCGCCACGCGCCCGCCGACGAGATCGCCGAGCTGACGCGCGCGTTCAACGACATGGCCGAGCGGGTCGAGCGGCTCGTGCGCGGCCAGAAGGAGCTGCTCGCCAACGTCTCGCACGAGCTGCGCTCGCCGCTGGCCCGCCTGCGCATGGCGCTGGCGCTGCTGCCGCGCGAGGGCGCGACCGAGGCGCGGATCGCCGAGGCCGAGCGCGACCTCGGCGAGCTGGAACGATTGATCGACGACGTGCTGGCGACGGCCCGCCTGGACGCCACGGGCCTGCCGACTCGCCTGGCCGAGGTCGACGTGCGCGCGCTGCTCGCCGGCCTCGCCGAGCGCGCCCAGGGCGATCCCGTCGTCGCCGGCCGGCCGGTGCGCGTCACCGACGGTTCCCCGCTGGGGATCGTCGCCGACGAGGCGCTGCTCCGGCGGGCGCTCTGGAACCTGATCGAGAACGCCGCGAAGTACGGCGCCCCGCCCATCACGCTGGCGGCCGGGCGCGACGGCGACCGCGTGGCGCTGAGCGTGAGCGACGAGGGGCCGGGGATCCCGCCCGAGGCCCGCGAGCGCGTGCTCGACCCGTTCCAGCGGCTCGACGCCGCCCGGACGCCCGGCGGTGCCGTCCCGGCCGGCGTCGGGCTCGGGCTCACGTTCGCCCGGCGCGTGGCCGAGGTTCACGGCGGGACGATCGTGATCGGTCCCGCGGCACCCGGCGGCGGCGAGCGTGGGTGCCGGGTGACGATCTCGCTGCCCGCCGGCGACACGCTGCGGTAGCATCCGGGACCATGGCCGACGACCTGCTGGAGGCGCTCGAGATCGAGACGGCGGCGTTGCCCGGGGCCGCCGTGATCTGGCTGCACGGCCTCGGCGCCGACGGCCACGACTTCGTCGACGTCGTGCCGGCGCTGCGGCTGCCCGCGGGCCTCGCCGTCCGCTTCGTGTTCCCCCACGCGCCGATGCGGCCGGTGACGATCAATCAGGGCATGGTCATGCGCGCGTGGTACGACGTGCGCCACGACGCCGGCGCCCGGCGCGAGGACGAGGCCGGCGTGCGGGAATCGCAGCGGAAGATCGAGGCGCTGATCGCCCGCGAGGAGACGCGCGGCGTGACGGCCGGCCGGATCGTCCTGGCCGGTTTCTCGCAGGGCGGGGCGGTGGCGCTGCACACCGGGCTGCGCCATCCCGAGCGCCTGGCCGGCATCATGGCGCTGTCCTGCTTCCTGCCGCTGCCGGACGCCCTCGCCGCCGAGGCCAGCCCGGCCAACCGCGAGGTGCCGGTCTTCATGGCCCACGGCACGCACGACCCGCTCATCCCGCTGGCCCGAGCCCGCCAAGCGTACGAGATCCTCGCCCGGCTCGGCTACCGGGTCGAGTGGCACGAGTACCCGATCCCGCACTCGGTCTCGGAGGCGGAGATCCGCGACGTCGCCGCGTGGCTGACCCGGAGCTTGGCCTGACAACCCGGCCAATGGCGGACTTGACGCGACCCGCCGGCGCGCGGCAGCATTCAGCCCCATGAAGAGCGAGCATCCGAGCGTCTGCCCCCTCGATTGCCCCGACACCTGCAGCCTCACCGTCACCGTGGAGGACGCGCGGATCGTGGGGATCCGCGGCTCGCACGCCAACCCGTACACCGACGGGGTGCTGTGCGCCAAGGTGCCGAAGGCCTACCCGGAGTTCGTGCACGGCGAGCGCCGCATCCGCACGCCGCTCCGGCGCGTGGGACGCAAGGGCGAGGATCGGTTCGTGCGGGTGTCGTGGGCGGAGGCCCTCGACGAGATCCACGCCCGCGTCACCGCGGTCATCGCCGAGCACGGACCGCAGGCGGTGATGCCGCTGAACTACGCGGGGCCGCACGGCTTCCTGGCCGGCGGCTCGATGGACCTGCGCTTCTTCCACCGCATGGGCGCCACGCTGCTCGACCGCAAGCCGCTGTGCGGCGGCATCCGGACCGAGGCGTGGGTGGGCACGTTCGGCCCGGTGCCCGGCATCCGGCCCGAGCAGGTCGAGCAGTCGCGGCTGATCGTGGCCTGGGGCAACAACGTCACGTGGTCGAACCTGCACCTGACGCCGATCATCAACCGCGCGAGGCGGGCGGGCGCCCGGCTCGTCGTCGTGGATCCGCGCCGGGTGAAGATCGCCGAGCAGGCCGACCTGCACCTGCCGCTGCGCCCCGGCACGGACGTGGTGCTGGCGTGGGCGGTGGCGGCCGAGCTGGAGCGGCGCGGGGCGCTCGACCGGGCGTTCGTCGACCGGTGGATCGAGGGCTTCGAGGACTTCATGGCGCTGGCCCGGCCGTGGACGCTCGCGCGGGCGGCCGAGACGTGCGGGCTGGCCGAGGCCGACGTCGCCCGCTTCGCCGAGTGGTACGCCACGCTCACGCCCTCGGCGATCAGCGTGGGCAACGGGCTCGAGCGCAACCGCAACGGCGGCAGCGGCATCCGCGCGGTCCTGGCACTGCCGGCGCTCGCCGGCCGGTTCGCGGTGGCCGGCGGCGGCCTCGTCAACGGGGCGTCCTTCGCGTTTCCCAAGACGCCGGCGAAGCTGGCGCGGCCGGACCTGATCCCGCCCGGCACGCGCACGCTCAACATCGTGGACGTCGGCCGGCACCTGACCGAGGACCGGCTGGCGCCGCCGCTCAAGGCGCTGTTCGTCTACAACCACAACCCGGTCGTCGTGCACCCCGACCAGAACCGGATGCGCCGCGGGCTCGAGCGCGAGGACGTGTTCGCCGCCGGCATCGAGGTGGCGATGACGGACAGCATGCGCTACTGCGACGTCGTGCTGCCGGCCTGCACGCACTTCGAGCACCACGAGCTGCTGGCGGCCTACGGGCAGCACTGGCTGCAGCGGGCGGAGCCGGTGATCCCGCCGCAGGGCGAGGCGCTGCCCAACACCGAGATCTTCCGGCGCCTGGCGGCGCGCTTCGGTTACACCGAGGCGTGCTTCAAGGCCACCGACGCCGAGCTGATGGACGACGCGATCGATCCGGCTGACCCGCGGCTGGGCGGCCTGCGCCCGAGCCAGCTGCCGCTCGACCGCGCGCTGCCGATGACCGTGCAGGGACAGGACGCCCAGATGTTCGCCAACGTCTTCCCCAAGACGCCCTCGGGCAAGGTGGAGCTGGCCTCGACGTACCTGGCGAACAAGTACGGTGCCCGGCTGCCCTCGTTCCGGCCGCTGGCGTCGGCCTACCCGCTGACGCTGATCTCACCGGCGTCCGACCAGCGCATCACGTCCACCTTCGGCGGCACGCGCACGAGCGACGACGTCCCCCCGCTCGAGATGCACCCGGACGACGCCCGCGCGCGGGGGCTCCGCGACGGCCAGCGGGTGCGCGTGTGGAACGAGCTGGGCGAGGTGCGGCTGCCGCTGCGGGTCACGACCGACGTGCCGCCCGGCGTCGTCTCGTCGCTGAAGGGCGGCTGGTTCCGCACCAGCGACAACGGCCAGACGGTCTCGGCCCTCGCCCCGGCCACCCACGCCGACATCTGCGAGGGCGCGTGCTACAACGACGCGCGGGTGGACGTGGCCGCTCTCGCGCCTGACCAACCTTTCACCGACAAGCGAGGCTAGCCCGATGGCGTCACCCGTCGATCCCAACGAAGTCCTCATGACCGGCGAGAACTCGTTCATCCGGCTCAGCCACGACGGCGGCGCGACGCTGGCGAGCCGCTTCAGCCACTGGCGCGTGCTGTGGTGCGGGGCCGGGGCGGGCCACGCGCTGTTCGTGCAGAGCGACCTCACCGACGGCAAGGCCCGCGTCTACAGCGACAACCCGGCCGTGGCCCGCTGGCTCCAGAAGTCGATCGAGCACCTGCTCTTCCCGGCCTTCGCCGACACCGACCTGCCGGTGATCGCCGCCACCTTCGCGCGCCACGGCGACGCGCGCTCGACCGCGGTGGAGACCGTGGATGCGACGGCCGACCACTTCCGCCTCTGCTGGTGGGACACCATCGAGCCGTTCGTGCTCACGATGGCGCCCGGCACCAACAACCGGCCGATCGGCGTGTTCAGCACGTTCTTCCCGGCGCGCTCGGCCCAGGCCGAGCTGAACGGCCGCGTCGCCGGCGGCCAGGTGTGGGCCGAGAAGCGCGGCGACCGGGATTCGTCGAGCGCGTGCCTGGCGTGGTCGGAGTCGTGGGTGAAGCCGCGTACCTGAGCCACTCCGACCTTCCGCCCGCGGCGCGCGATCGCGCCGCGAGCCACGGAGCGACCGGAGGCAGTCCTGACGCTCACGATTCGACGGCTCCGATTCGAGGACGCGGAGGCGCTCGGTGCTCTCCACGTCCGGGCGTGGCGGACCGGCTATCGCGGACTCCTACCCGATGACTACCTGGCGAATCTGACCGCCGCGCAGCGCGCGGCACGCTGGGCCGAGGTGCTGAGGCACGAACCGCGGCCACGCGGTGCCCGGCTCGCGGCCGAGCTGGCCGGGCGGGTCGTGGGATTCATCCTCGTCGGTGCAGCGCCTGGGGACGCCGTGTCGCAGACAGGTGAGGTGTACGCGCTCAACGTCGATCCCGACTACTGGGGCTCCGGTGTGGGTCGGGCGCTGCTCGCTGCCGGCGTGGGCCATCTGCGCGACAGCGGATTTTCCCAAGCCATCCTGTGGGTGCTCCCAGGGAACGTCCGTGCCCGACGCTTCTACGAGGCGGCCGGCTGGCATCACGACGGCGCCGATCGCCGACGGGAGGTACTCGGCGTCGAAGTCGACGAGACTCGGTACCACCGTGCACTCGACGACGTCCTGCCCGGCCCGATCAGTCGGACGGCCATCGAGAACACCCACGCGCGCATCCGGCCCTACATCCGGGTCACGCCCGTCCTGGAGGCGAACGGCGCCGACGCGGGGCTGGCGCCATTTCCGCTGGTGCTCAAGCTCGAGCTGCTGCAGCATGCGGGCTCCTTCAAGACGCGCGGGGCGTTCGCCAATCTCCTGACGCGCCCGGTCCCGCCGGTGGGCGTCGTCGCCGCGTCGGGGGGCAATCATGGCGCGGCGGTCGCCTACGCGGCGATGCGACTGGGTGTTCACGCGAAGATCTTCGTGCCGACCGTCTCCTCGCCGGCCAAGGTCGCGCGCATCCGGAGCTACGGCGCCGATCTGGTGGTCGGCGGCGAGCGTTATGCCGACGCGCTGGCCGCCGGCGAGGCGTGGGCCCGGGAGTCGGGCGCGCTGCCCGTGCACGCCTATGACCAGCACGAGACGCTGCTGGGGCAGGGGACCCTCGCACTCGAGCTGGAGGGCCAGACCTCGGGGCTCGACACTTTGCTGGTGGCGGTCGGCGGCGGCGGGCTCATCGGCGGTATCGCGGCGTGGTACGCGGGCCGGCTTCGCGTGATCGGCGTCGAGCCGGAGGCGGCGCCGACGCTGGCGGAAGCTCTGAGGGCGGGGCGGCCGGTGGATGCGCCCGCCGGCGGCGTGGCCGCCGACTCGCTCGCGCCCAAGCGCGTCGGCGAGCTGATGTTTCCCATCGCGCGGGCGCACGTCGAGCGCGTGGTGCTCGTGTCCGACGACGCGATCCGCGCGGCCCAGCGGCGGCTGTGGGAGGCCGTGCGGATCGTGGCCGAGCCGGGCGGGGCCGCCGCGTTCGCGGCACTGCTGGCGGGCGCCTACGTCCCCGACCGAGGCGAGCGGGTCGGCGTCGTCGTCAGCGGAGGCAACACGACTGCCGTGGACTTGGGCGGCTGAGTCTCACGACACGCGCGCGATCACCTGCTCGGCGAACGTCCGGAGGATCGACTCCCGCTCGATGAACCCCTGGCCGGGGTTCTGGGGCAGGATGATGATCCGCGAGATCTCGGGCACCGTCATCACGCGCCGGACTTGCGCGCGCACCTCGTCGGGCGTGCCGGCCAGCGCGAGCATGTCCACGAAGCGGTCGGGGACCAGCTCGCGGTGGCGGGACGCCGCGGTGGCGTGCTGGTAGGAGTCGTAGGCGTCGCGCAGCCGCCGCACGGCGGCCTGGTCCTCCGGTCCCAGCGTGACCGGCAGCGGATGGCGCATCGCCGAGGCCACGCGCCCGCGCACGTGATCGCGGGCGCGCGCGCGGTCGGCGTCGACGGCGGTTGGCGTCCACAGCAGCACCTCGAGGTCGGCCGGGCGGCGCTGCTGCCGGGCGGCGCCGCGGGCCACGCACTCCAGGCCCGCGCGGAGGATGGCGGGATCGGTGCCCGTGTACATGATCACGCCGTCGCCCAGCCACCCGGCCGCCTCCAGCATGCGGGGCCCCGAGCCGGCGACGAACAGGGGAATGCTCCGCTTCGCCTCCAGCCAGGCCAGCCGGCTCTCCAGGCCGTTGTCCAGCCGCGCGGTCCCGCGGGCCAGCAGCCGCCGGATCGACGTGGTCAGCGTCTCCAGCGTGGCGACGTGGGCGGCGCGCTGCACGCTCATCCCCATCGTCTCGGCGCTGCTGCCGCCGGTGCCGATGCCGAGCACGATCCGGCCCGGCGCCATCTCCTCCAGCGTGGCGATGGCGCTGGCCGTGACCGACCAGTGGCGCGTGTGCGGCACGGTGACGCCGGGGCCCAGCTTGATCCTCGTGGTGGCGAGCGCGCACGCGGCGAGGGTGACCCACAGCTCCCGGCAGACGAGGTGCGAGTCGGTGATCCACACCGTGTCGTAGCCGAGGGACTCGGCCAGCTGCGCTTGCCGGACCACGTCCGGCACCGGCTGGTTGTTGACGATCCCGACGTCGAACTTCACTGCGGGGAGTGGGGGGCCCTGTCGGACCCCCCATCCAGTCGATCAGACGGTGACGGGCTTGAAGGTCGGCGTGCGCCACTCGGGATGGCGGCTGTCGACCCCGCGCACGAGGTCCAGGTAGGCGGCCGAGATGCGCTTCGTCACCGGGCCGACGTCGCCGGTCCCGAGCTGGAAGCGGTCGATCGACAGGATCGGCGTGATCTCGTAGCCGCTGCCGCAGAAGAAGGCCTCCTCGGCGACGTACAGCTCGGTGCGATCGATGTCGCGCTCGACCACTTCCATGCCCAGCCGCTCGGGGCAGACGTAGTCGATGAGCGTCGTGCGTGTGATGGATTCGAGGATGTCGCTGCTGGTCGTCGGTGTGACGATGCGGCCCTTGCGCACCATGAAGAACGTGGCGCCGCTGCCCTCGGCCACCTTGCCGTGCCGGTTCAGGAAGATCGGCTGGTCGTAGCCGTCGGCCCGGGCCTGCAGGGTGGCCAGCCGCCCGTTCTGGTAGTTGGAGCCCGACTTCAGCCGGATCGGGATGGCGTTGTCGGACGTCCGCGTCCACGACGACACGCAGCACTTGAGGCCGTTGCCCTCCATCACCCGCGGCCGCTTGCGCGGGTTGATGTAGAGGCCCGTCGGCGTGGTGGCGTCGAGGCCGGGGGCGGCCACGTAGGCCACCATGTGCATGTGGATGTCCTCGCGCAGCTCGTTGCCGGCCACGACGGTCCGCACGGCCTCGAAGAGGTCGTCGTCGCTGTACGGCACCGTGAAGCGCATCATCTTCATCGACTCGCGCAGCCGCGCGAAGTGGTCGGCCAGGCGGAAGCCGTACATCTCGCCGTCGCGCTCGCTCCAGTAGGCGCGGAGCCCCTCGAAGACGTTGGTGGCGTAGAAGACCGCCGCGCTGTTGACCGGCAGCACCGCCTGCTCCTGGGATACCAGCCGCCCGTTCATCCAGATGTTGAAGGTCGCCATGTCCGCTCCTCTGTCGGGTGTGCCCTGCGATCGGGCCGTGACGTTGGCTCCGACACTAGACGACGGCCGGCCTCCAGTCAATCCGCCGGTGGCTGGGCAAGATGCCCGGCCCCGCGCGATGTCCCCCCGCACGTTTGTCCGGCGCCTCCGCGCCCTGCACGCCAATTACGCGACGTTATACAGGAGGGCGGTCCATGAGACCCGGAAGCGGTTGAGCGCGGTGGTCGGGGGACTGGGTCTGGTGTTGACGACCGCGCTCATGAGCATCGCGGTGACGCTGCCTCGCGTCGGCGGGCCGCCGGCGGTGACTGCCGGCGCCGCCCCGTGGTCGTCTCACCTCGACGCCGTCGACCTCGCGCTGCAGACCAACGACGTCCCGGCGGCGCTCAAGGCGTGGCACGCGGCATATGGTGCGGCCCTCGCCAGCCGGCGCTGGGACGGGTTCGCGGACGCCGGTGACGCCTATCTTCGGGTCGCCAGCGCCGCCGGGGCCGCCGGCGCGCCGCGGGCCCGCGATCTCTACCTCTCCGCGCTGTTCCGCGCCCGTGACGCCGGTTCGCGCGACGGTGCGCTCCGTGTCGCCGCGGCGTTCGCCGGCCTGGGCGACCGTGAGGTGGCGACCCAGGCCCGGCGCATCGCCCGCCGGCTCCCCGCCACGCCCTGATCCACGTCCTGGAGTAACCTTCCCTGTCAGAGCCGGGGAGGGCTGGCGTCAGGCGTGACCGAGGAGCTGGAGGTTCTCAAGACCGTCACCGGGCGCCTGGACGCGGCTGGGATCGCCTACATGCTCACGGGATCGTTCGCCGCCAACTACTACGCGGTGCCGCGCATGACGCGGGACATCGACCTCGTGGTGGCGCTGTCGACCCGCGACACCGATCGGCTGTGTGAGCTCTTCGAGGACGACTTCTACCTCGACCGGGACGCGGTGGGCGCGGCCATTGCCGGTCGGAGCACGTTCAACCTGATCCACCAGGCTTACGTGATCAAGATCGACTGCATCGTCCGCAAGGACAGCGACTACCGCCACACGGAGTTCGCGCGCCGGCGCCGCATCGCGATCGAGGGCCACGGGCTCGCGATCGTCGCGCCCGAGGATCTGATCATCTCCAAGCTCGACTGGATGCGGGAGACGCGCTCGGCGGTTCAGCTCGGCGACGTCCGCAACCTCCTGCGCTCGGTCCCCGACCTCGAGCGCCAGTATTTGGCGCAGTGGACCGAGCGCCTCGGGCTTGCCGCGCTCTATCGGGAAGCGCTCGGTGACTGACACCCCGTCCGAGGTGATGCAGCGATACCGCTCGATGCTTCTCGCGCGCTCGCCCGAGGAGCGCCTCAGGATGGGCTGCTCGATGAGCGCCACGGCGCGCGCCCTCGTGCGCGCCTCGGTTCTGGCGGAGGACCCAGCCCCGTCGCCGGCCGTGGTGCGGCGCGCCCTGTTCCTGCGCTTCTACGGCCACGAGTTCGAGCCGGCGGAGCGGGAGCGGATCCTGGCCCGGCTCGGCGGGGACGAAGCGGCAGCCCGAGGATCGGCGCGACGAGTTCCCGTGAACTGGGACGATCTCGACATGGCGCTGACCTCGAACCACGGCGAATGGACCTGCTACCTCGACCTGAGGACGGGCGAGGTCCACATGCTGTCGGCGGATCGCTTCGGCGACGACGACGAGGACGGGCCCTCGGAGGAGGAGATCGACGCCGGGCTGGGGGCCGGGCACCTGGTTCTCGTCGAGCCGCTCGGCTCGTCGGTCGAGTACGGATGGATGGCGGAGTTCGCCGCGACGGTGCGCGATCCCCGGCTGCGCGACCGGCTGGAGATCGCGCTCGACGGGCGCGGTGCCTTCCGCCGGTTCAAGAATGTCCTGCTCGGGCATCCGGCCGAGCGAGAGCGCTGGTTCGCGTTCCGGGACGAACGCCTGCACGAGGCCGCCCAGGACTGGCTGGCGGAGCAGGGGATCGAGCCCACGCTGGCGCGGCGGCGGCGCGCCTAGCCCCGGCGGAAGCCGCCTGGCGTCAGCGGCCGATGAAGCGGCGGCGGGAGCGGACGAAGTCGACCACCATGTACTCGCCCAGGCGCTCGGGGGCGGCCAGGAAGGCGCGGCCGTGGTTGATGCGGGCCATCTGCTCGACGAAGCCCACCAGCCACGAGCTGCGCTCGAGCATGAAGGTGTTGATCGTGATGCCCTCGCGCGTGCAGCGCTGCACTTCCTTGAGCGTCTCGTCGAACGTGCGCTGCGTCGGCGGGTAGGAGAAGTCGGCCACGCCGCCCTCCAGGTGGGCGGTCGGCTCGCCGTCGGTCACCATGAGGATCTGCTTGTTGCCGCCCTTGTGCTTGCCCAGCAGCCGGCGGGACAGCGCGAAGCCGGCGTGCATGTTGGTGCCGATGTTCCACTCGCTCCACGACAGGGTGGGGAGCTGCTCGGCGGTGAACGTGCGTGCGTACAGCGAGAAGCCGACGATGTAGAGGGCATCGCGCGGGAACTGGCCGCGAATCAGCGCGTGCAGCGCCAGTGCGACCTTCTTGGCCGGGAGGAAGTAGCCGTTGTTGAGCATCGAGCGGCTCATGTCGAGCATCACCACGGTCGCCGCCTGGGTGCGCAGCTCGGTGCGGTAGACCTCGAAGTCGTTCGGGGCCAGCCGGATGGGCGTGCCGGGGCCGTTGCGCTCGACCGCGTTCATCACGGTCTCCTTGAGGTCGAGCAGGAACGGGTCGCCGTACTCGTAGGCCTTGGTCTCGTCGGTCTGGTCCCCGCCGGCGCCCCGCCGCTGGAGGGCGTGGCCGCCCAGACGGTCGCGCTTGAGCACCGCGAAGACGTCACGCAGCGCCTTGTCGGCGATCTTGCGGATGGCCCGGGCGGTCAGCGACAGCTCGTCACCCTCGCGCTCCAGGTAGCCGGCGTCCTCCAGCTGCCGCGTCAGCTCCTGGAGCTTCTGGAGGTCCTCGGCCGCCTCGGGCCCGAGCAGCCGCTCGACCCGCTCGCGGTCGACGTTCTCCAGGTCCTCCAGCGCGCGGACCCCGCGGATCTCGCGCTCCAGCTCGTCCATCTGCGCGAGCTCGTCCATCAACCGCATGGCCTCCTGCAGGGAGAGTTCCTCGTCGCCCCGGAAGGGATAGCGCTGGGCCATCTCGTCCATCGGCAGGAACTCGGCCAGGTTCATGGCGAGCTGGCGCATTTGGGCTTCCAGCCGCTCGTCCTTGAGCAGCAGCTCGCGCATCATGTCGTCGAGCTGCCGGCGCTGCTCGGGCGTGAGGCTCTGCATGAGCGACTGCATCTGCGCCATCCGGCGGCCCATCTGCTCGATGAGCTGGTCGAGGCTCTCGACGCCGGGGAAGTTCTGGCCCCACTTGGCCATGAAGGCGTCGAAGTCCGGCTCCTCGCCGTCGGCCTTCTGGCGCAGCATGCGGTTGAGGTCCTGCATCATCTCGCGCATCCGGGCCAGGTCTTGCGGGGTCATGCCCTGCAGCGCCTGCTGCATGCCCTGCATGAACGGCTGCATCATCTGCTGGCGCAGCGAGGCGAGCAGCTCGTCGAACTTCTGCTTCGCCTCCGGGCTCACGAAGTCGTACTTTTGCAGATCGCGCAGGCGCCCGGCCGGGTCGGGGGGAATGGCGTCGAGCTTCTGCTCACGCTGTGCGCGCTGCGGCCCCTCGGGCGTCCGGTCCTTGATGCCCTGGCGCTCGGTGGCGACCACCTCGTCGAGCTTGCGCTTGATGTCGTCCAGGCTGGAGCCGAGGTCGTAGCGGTCCAGCCGCTGCTGGCGCTGCCGCTTGAGCCGCTCGAGCAGGTCCTTGAGCCCTGGCATCCGCTGGCCCTCGGGCATTCGGGCGCCCTGCTGCATCATCCGACGGAGCGCGCGCCATGGGTCGCCGTCGTAGAGGAGGTCGTCGGCCATCGCCGACAGCAGCTCGTCGGCGTCGAGGTCGATCCGCTGCGTGCCGTCCCAGCGCGAGTACCGGAAGAGCGGCATCGGCGTCAGCTCCGGTAGCGGTAGCGGCCGGCCTGGACGTCCTTGTTCAGCTTCTTGGTGAGGTGGAGGCCTTCCAGCACGAACTCGATCGCCGCCGCGAGCGAGGCCGGCTCGGTGGCGCCGAGCTTGGCGGCGGCCGCCCGCAGCCCCGGCATCTGGTCGGCCTGCTTCACGTACTCCGCCGAGGGCATGGTGTCGGAGGCCTGGATGGCAGCGCCGCCCTCGAAGCCCTTCACCACGTCGGCCAGCTCGGCCGCGTTGAAGGAGCGGTTGAAGACGTTGAGCACGGCCTTGTGCACGAGCCGGCCCAGGATCTTCTCCTCGCCGCCGCCCTCGCTGACGGTCTCCAGCTCGAGCTTGCCGGTCGTGGAGGCGGCGAGGGCGCCGAGGTCGCTGACACGGGGCACGGCCAGGCGCTCGTCGAGGCGGATGGCCCGCTTGAGCGCGCTCGAGAGGAGATTCTCGTAGTTGCAGATCGACACGCGCACCGACACGCCGGAGCGCTGGCTGACGTCGGAGGACTGCCGGGCCAGGTGGGTCAGCTCGGCCACCACCTGCTTCATGTACTCGGGGCTCGCCGTCTTGATGCCGTCGACCGGGAAGGCCGTGCGTTCGGCATCCATGATGGCGATCTCGTCGGCGAGCTTCCTGGGATAGTGCGTGCGCACCTGGGAGCCGAAGCGGTCCTTGAGCGGCGTGATGATGCGGCCGCGGTTCGTGTAGTCCTCGGGGTTGGCACTGGCGACGACGTAGACGTCGATCGGCAGCCGCACCTTGTAGCCGCGGATCTGGACGTCGCGCTCCTCCATGATGTTGAGGAGCCCGACCTGGATTCGCTCGGCCAGGTCCGGCAGCTCGTTGATCGCGAAGATGCCACGGTGCGTGCGCGGCAGCAGCCCGTAGTGGATCGTCAGCTCGTCGCTCAGATAGCGCCCCTCGGCCACCTTGATCGGGTCGACCTCGCCGATGAGGTCGGCGATCGTGATGTCGGGCGTGGCCAGCTTCTCGCCGTAGCGGCGGTCGCGCGGGATCCAGACGATCCCGGCGCCGTCGCCCTCCGTGGCCACCCGCTGGCGACAGGCCTGGCAGATCGGCGCGAAGGGATCGTCGTTGATCTCGCAGCCGGCCAGCGCGGGGATCGCCTCGTCGAGCAGGCCGATGAGCAGGCGCGCCATGCGGGTCTTGGCCTGGCCGCGCTCGCCGAGGAAGATCAGGTCCTGGCCGCTGAGGACGGCGTTCTCGATCTGGGGGACGACCGTGTCGTCGTAACCGACGATGCCGGGAAGAAACGCCTCGCCGCGTCGCAGGCGCGCGATGAGGTTGTCGCGCAGCTCCTGTTTGACCGACTTGCGCTGCCAGCCGCTGGCCTCGAGCTCCCGGACGGTCCGTGCACTCGCCATGAGCGATCTGGCGTCACTATGCGGCTGGGGCCGGGGGCTGTCAACCTCTGCGCGTACGACGGGCGCGGCCGGCAGGCATTTCTCGGTCCGCGGCGGGGCGGCGCGGTATAACGCAAAGCGGGGGTGCCGATGGGCGGGAGCGGCGTCGTGACCGGCCTCACGCTCGCGCTGGCGGTGGCCGCGCTCGCCGCCGTCCTGGCCGCCATCACGCGACGGTGGTTCGCGCGATTCACCCACGGCTTCCTCATCGGCCTGATGCTCGCGCTGGCCGGCGCCGGGCTCGCGATCGCCGGCGTCCTCGGCGTGTGGGCCCACGGCGAGAGCCGGGACGCGCTCGTCGGGCAGATCGTCAGCGAGCTGACCCACATCGCCGGGATCCAGCAGAACGAGATCACGGAAGACCTGCACGAGGCCCACACGCAGCTCCAGTTCTTCGTCACGCGCCTGACCGACGAGGCGCGCCGCCACCCTGCCGCCGTCCGCGAGCGCCTGCGCGAGCTGCAGGCGTTCGATCCCCGCTACCTGCAGGTGAACCTCATGGACGTGGAAGGCCGGGTGCTGGTCTCGAGCAGCCTCGGCGAGCCCGAGCCCGCCAACCGGGTCGGCGTCGCCCACACGCTGGAGGGCAAGCCGTTCACCTCCGACGTCTACTTCTCACCGGCCTTCCGGCGCTGGGTCATCTACCTGAGCGCCCCCGCCAGAGACGCCGGCGGTGCGGTCACCGGCGCGGTGAGCGCCCGCTACGACATGCAGGCGGACCTCAAGCGATTCGTCAACGCCGTACGGTTCGGGGCCACCGGGTTCACCGCGGTCGTCAACGGCGACGGCCGGGTCATCGCCCACCCGGACGACGCCCGGCTCGACGAGGACGCCAGCCGATGGCCGGTCGTGCGGGACGCACTGCAGGGACGGACGGTCAGCGCGGTCGCGGCCGCCGGCGCCGAGACGCTGATGGTGGGCCGGCCGTTCGAAGGGCCCGCCACGGTCAATCCCCGGCCGTGGGTGCTGGTGGCCGAGGCCGCGACGGCCGAGGTCCTGGCGCCGGTGCGCGCGCTCCGTCTCAAGTTCGCGCTGGCGGCCCTCGTGGCGGGCGCGGCCTGCCTCGTCGTCGCGGGGCTGCTCGCGCGCTCGGTCACCCGGCCGCTCCACGACCTGGTCGGGGTCGTGCACAAGATCCGCGGGGGCGACCTCACCGCCGGCACACCCCTGGCCGGCCGCGACGAGATCGGCCACCTCGGCACGGCGCTCAACGAGATGGCCCACGCGCTGCGCGACCGCGAGCGGATCAAGGAGATCTTCGGCCGCTACGTGACCACCCAGGTGTCGCAGGAGCTGCTCGACAAGCAGATCACCCTCGGGGGTGAGCGCCGGCGCGTCACCATGCTCTTCTCCGACATCCGCAACTTCACCACCATGTCGGAGGCGATGACGCCCGAGCAGATCATCGACTTCCTCAACGACTACTTCTCGGAGATGGTGGACGCGGTCTTCGAGCACCACGGCGTGCTCGACAAGTTCATCGGCGACGGCATGCTGGCCGTCTTCGGCTCGCTCGACGTCGTGGAGGGCCACGAGCGCCGCGCCGTGCTCACCGCGCTCCGCATGAAGGCCCGGCTGGCCAAGCTCAACGGCGAGCGGGCCATCGTGGGGCTGGCGCCCATCGCCATCGGCGTCGGCATCCACACCGACGAGGTCATCGTCGGCAACATCGGCTCACGCAAGCGGCTGGAGTACACGGTGATCGGCGACGGCGTCAACACGTGCTCCCGGGTGGAGGGCCTGAACAAGGAGTTCGGGACCACCATCCTGATCACCGACGCGACCTGGGAGCCGGTGCGCGGCGAGTTCGAATGCCGGCCCATGCCGGAGGCGTCGCTGAAGGGCAAGACGAAAACCCCGCGCGTGTTCGAGGTCGTCAGCGCGCGCCGGCCGGGAGCGTGATCATCGCGCTGACTCTCGATCATTCGATGGATGCGAGTCGCCTGCAGCAGCAGCGACGGCGGGATCGTGAGCATGAGTCCGCCCGCCTCGACAATCGGAGCCCCCGCGGCCAGCGTAGGCAGCCCCGCCGCGGCAGCCAGCGCGACGATGCGGTCGCGATGGCCGACGAACATCGCATCGCCGAGAACCCAGACGGCCGCGGTGTCGCGCGCAGCACTCCGGAGGGCCCCCTCGATGTCTTCGGGGTTCACGGCCGGCAGCGGCTGGAGCTGGATGACCAGCGACCGGGCCGCCGGTTCGATGTCTCGGAGGAGAGGCGCGTGCGTCGGGTTCGACGGGTTCCACAGGACGGCCTACGCGCTTGAGGTGGGGGATCATTTCCTTCAAGAGCTCGAGCGGCTTTCCGCCCAGCTCCGGCAGATGCGAGACCGTTCCAGTGACGTTACCCCCGGGGCGGGCGAGGCAGGCCGCGAGTCCGAGGCCGACGGGATCGCCGACCCCGATCCCCACGATGGGGATGCTCCGTGTGGCCTGCTGGGCGGCCCGGGCCGGCGTGGCAAACACTGCGACGATCACATCGACCTTGAGCCGGACAAGATCGGCAGCCAGCTGGGGGAGCCGGTCGGCCTTGCCCCCCCGAGACCGGTACTCGACGAGGAGATTGTCGCCCTCGATGTAACCGAGCTCACGCAGACCCGCTCGGAACTCGGGGAACCACGTACGGACGCCGGCGGTACAATCGGAGCACCCAAGGAGGACGCCATGTTCGGTCGCAAGAAGACGTTGATGCCGACGCCTGAGCAGGCCCTGCCGGGGCGCCGCGAGCGGATGCCGGTGCCCGAGCGCCACCACGTGAGCGGCCATCGCTTGGCCCCGCCGTTCCCGGAGGGGACCGAGCTGGCCATGTTCGGGCTGGGCTGCTTCTGGGGCGCGGAGAAGGCGTTCTGGAACGTGCCGGGCGTGTACTCGACCTCGGTGGGCTACGCCGCCGGGCATACGCCCAACCCGACCTATGAGGAGGTGTGCACCGGGCTGACGGGCCACAACGAGGTCGTGCGCGTCGTGTTCGATCCGAAGGCCGTGAGCTACGCCGATCTGCTGCGCGTGTTCTGGGAGACCCACGACCCGACGCAGGGGATGCGCCAGGGCAACGACGTCGGCACGCAATACCGCTCGGGCATCTACGTCTCCTCGCCCGAGCAGCGGCGCCAGGCGGAGGCGTCGCGGGACGCCTACCAGCGCGTGCTGACCAAGGCGGGGTACGGGCCGATCACCACCGAGATCCTGGACGCGCCCGAGTTCTACTACGCCGAGGACTATCACCAGCAGTACCTGGCGAAGAACCCCTGGGGGTATTGCGGCATTGGGGGAACCGGGGTGGCGTGCCCGACCGGGCTTGTCGAGGCGGCGCAACGGTGAAGACGTCCGATCAACGCGACGAGCGGCAGATCTTGCGCGAGCCGAGGCGGACGAACGGCGGAGCCTGAACGGGCGGCGCGGGCCCGTCATTGTAACGGAATGCGGGTCAGCGACCGGCAGCCGCCTCTCCGCGAAGGATCATGCACGTGCTCACGGCGTACGCCGCCGTTTTGCCGCCGTCGGCCACCACGTCGCACTCGACGAGGCCGACCGTGCGCCCGGCGTTGCGCACGCGCGCGCGGGCCTCCAGGCGGCCGGCCCGCACCGGCCGCAGGAAGTTCACCTTGATCTCCAGCGTCGTGTACGACTCGCCCTCGCCGAGCATCGTCATGTAGGCCCAGCCCATCGCCGCGTCGGCGATGGCGGCCAGGATGCCGCCCTGCACGGTGCCCATCGGGTTGGCGTGGCTCGGGTCCGCGTCCAGCTCGACGATGGCCTCGCCGTCCTTGAACGACGCCAGCCGCATCCCGATCTTCGTGGCCGCCGCCGGCGGCGGAACCTCGCCGCGCAGCAGCCGCTCCATGCCGTCCAGCATCCTGGCCATCGCCTCACGCCTCCCCGATCTTCTGCTTCGCCCCGGCCGCGGCTACTATGCCACTGCCCCCGAGGATGATCACCATTCGAGCCGAGCAGCCGGGCGACGCCGCCACCGTGGGCGAGGTGCACACGGCCGCGTTCGGCCGGCCCGACGAGGCGCGCCTGGTCGAGCGGCTGCGGGCGCGGGCGCGGCCGTACCTCGGGCTCCTGGCCGTCGACGGCGCCGAGGTGGTCGGCCACATCGTCTTCGCGCCGGTGACGCTGCACTGCTACCAGGCACCCTACACGGTCCTCGCGCTGGCGCCGATGGCCGTGCGCCCGGCGTCGCAGCGCCGCGGCGTCGGCTCCGCGCTGGTGCGCGAGGGACTGGCCGCCTGCCGCGAGGCCGGCCACGACGTCGTGGTGCTGGTCGGCCACCCGGCGTTCTATGCACGTTTCGGCTTCGTCGCCGCGCGGCCGCTGGGATTGCTGTCCGAGCCGGCGTTCCCCGACGAGGCCTTCATGGTGGCCGAGCTGACGGCGGGCGCGCTCCGCGGCCGCCGCGGTGTCGTCTTGTTCAGCTCCGACTACGGCGAGCCGCGCTGAGCCGCGGCGACGAGGCGGAGATCGGCGAGCAGCATCCCGTAGAGGCGCGCCTGCTCGGCGTCGTCCTGGCCGCGGAGGACGGCCGACGGGTGCAGCGTGGCGATCGTCTTCGGCGCCCAGCGGGTCGGGAAGAACTGCCCGCGCTGCTTCAGCAGGCGGAAGTCGGGCCCGAAGGTCGCGCGGGCGGCCGTCGCGCCCAGCACGCCGAGCACCGCCGGCTTGATCAGCTCCAGCTCGGCTTCCAGCCACGGCCGGCAGGCGGCGATCTCGGGCATCCGGGGCGTCTGGTGGATGCGGCGCTTGCCGCGCGTCTCGAACTTGAAGTGCTTCACCGCGTTGGTGACATAGACGCGCCGACGTTCGAGGCCGGCCTCGGCCAGCGCCCGGTCGAGCACCTCGCCGGCCGGTCCCACGAACGGCGCGCCCTTGAGGTCCTCCTGGTCGCCGGGCTGCTCGCCGACCAGCACCACGTGCGCGTCGGCGGGCCCACGACCGAAGACCACCTGGGTGGCGTGGCGGAACAGCTCGCAGCCCTCGCAGCGTGCGGCCGCTGCCCGCAGCCCGTCGAGCCCGGCGCCGATCGGGACGAACGGCGCGGCGCCGCCGCCTTGCCGCTCGAGCGCCAGCGTGTCCTGCATCTCGGCTTGCTGCGCCTGGCGCCGAGCCTGCGCGGCGAGGCCGTCGAGACGCCGGACGTCGGGGTCGCGGGTGTCGGCCAGAAGATCGCGGCGCTCATTGACGAGGCGGAAGAGCACGGCGTAGAGCGCGGCCCAGCGGGCGGGATCCGGTGCGCCGGCCACCTGGCGCGCGAGCTCGAGGAACCGTCGCGGCACGCGCGCGCCGGCCGGTACCGGCGCGTCGGCGGGCGCCCCCACCGCGACTTCGCGCCAGGCCACCTCGGCCGGCGGCACGCCCTCGCGCAAGAGCGAACGCGCCACCGCCTGCCACCCCCCAAACGTCGGCACGATCTCGACCGTCCTCACGGTCTCTAAGCGTGCCACACCCGTGAAGCGGGCGGGCTACCGGGCGTGGGGGCCCTGGCCGGGCGGACGGTCGTGCCGGTGGAACTCGCCGGGCGGCGTGATGGCCAGGCGGATCGACGGCCCGTCGCCCGTGGGCCGGATGTGGTGATAGTGCATGGCCGGGGCGTACACGAGATCGCCGGCCCGCGCGTGGACGACCTCGGCGCCCTCGATCTCCCAGTCGATCTCGCCCTCGAGGACCACCCACCACTCGTCCACGAGGTGGTAGTGCGTGTCGGTCTCGTGCCCCGCCGGCTGGCAGATGAGCGTGCCGACGATCTGGTCGTTGACGACGACCTTCTCCGACCACGGCGGCGCGCCCTTCGCGCGCTTGATCTCACCGACCCTCGCGTGCAGCGTGCCGGCCCCGAGCAGTCCCTTCGGCAGCGTCGCCTGCATGGCTGTCGTCCCTCCGCGCGTACTATACTGCATGCCGTCGCGGGGACTGCATGCCGCCGGGGAGGCGACCATGAGCGACTACCACCTGAACCGGGTGCTGTACGAGCGGGCGCGTGAGCACAAGATGGCGGAGTCGATCGGTCCCGACGAGGTGGCCGGCTACGACCTCACTCCCGAGGAGCGCGCGGCCCTGGCCGACGGTGACGTGGACGCGCTGTTCCGGCTGGGCGCCAACCCCTATTTGATCCGGCGGGTGTTCCGGCGCCGGTACGCGGTGTAGCCGTGGCCACCATCGTCGCCGCTTGCATGACCTCCCACGCGCCCAACATCACCGCGACCCCGGCCGCCGCGCCCGCGCAGCGGCCGCGCTTTCTGGCCGGGCTGGAGGCGATGCGCAAGCGCCTGGTCGCCGCGCGGCCGGACCTCGTCGTCATGTTCGTCAACGACCACGTGCAGAACTTCTTCTACGACAACCTGCCGGCCTACTGCGTCGGCGTGGGCGACACGCACTGGGCCCCGAAGGGCGCGGCCAGCTTCCTGAAGATCCCGCAGCGCCAGCTGCCCGGCGCCGCCGAATGGGGCAAGGCGCTGCTGGCGGCCGGGCTCGAGGCCGACTTCGACCTGGCGGTGAGCCATGATCTCGAGTTCTGGGACGACGTCTCGGTCCCCGCCCACTTCCTGATGCCCGAGGGCACGCTGCCGATCCTGCCGGTGCTCACCAACTGCGTGGCGCCGCCGCTGCCCACGCCGCGCCGCTCGTGGGCGCTGGGCGGGTTCGTCCGGCGCTTCATCGACGCGCGGCCGGGGAACGAGCGCGTGGCGCTGCTCGCCACCGGCGGCATCTCGCACTGGATCGGCGTGCCCAACACCGGCCACATCAACCCCGAATGGGACGGCTGGGTGCTCGACACGATCGCCGAGGGCCGCGGCGAGGAGCTGGCCGCGCTCACCTGGGAGCAGATCGAGCGCGACGGCGGCAACGGGGGCCAGGAGATCCGCAACTGGATCTCGCTGCTGGGCGCGGTGCCCGGCGTGAAGGGAGAGGTCATGGTCTACGAGCCCGTCAAGGAATGGCTCACCGGCTGCGGCGCCGTGTGGATGCACGTATGAGCGCGCTCGATCCGCAGGCCCAGGCCGTCATCGACCTGGTCATCAAGGCCGGGCGTCCGGCGTACCACACGATCTCGCCGAAGGAGGCGCGCCAGCTCTTCCGCGAGACGCGCCCGGCCTCGACGCCCACGCCGCCCGAGATCGGCAGCGTGCGCAATCTCGTGGCGGACGGCGCGATCCCGCTGCGCGTCTACCGGCCGGCCGGCGTCCCCGACTCCACGCGCCTGCCGGCGTACGTCTACTTCCACGGCGGCGGCTGGGTGATCGGCGACCTCGAGACCCACGACGTCGTGTGCCGGCAGCTCACGGCCGAGGCCGGCGTGAGCGTGGTCTCCGTCGACTACCGCCTGGCGCCTGAGCACAAGTTCCCGGCCGCCGCCGACGACGCGTGGGCGGCCACCCGCTGGGTCGCCTCCCACGCCGCCGAGCTGGGCATCGACGGCGGGCGCCTGGCGGTCGGCGGTGACAGCGCGGGCGGCAATCTCGCGGCGGTCGTCTCGCTGCTGGCGCGCGACGCGGGCACGCCGGCGATCGCGCTCCAGGTGCTGCTCTATCCGGTCACCGACGCGAGCGCAGAGTCGAGGTCGTACCAGGACTTCGCCGACGGCTACATGCTCACGCGCGACAGCATGCGCTGGTTCATCGCCCACTACCTGAACAAGCGGGAA
The DNA here is from genome assembly GCA_035762565.1 of Candidatus Methylomirabilota bacterium. Taxonomy (GTDB): domain Bacteria; phylum Methylomirabilota; class Methylomirabilia; order Rokubacteriales; family CSP1-6; genus AR5. Next base: position 35,055 of record DASTOJ010000136.1, read on the forward strand.
GAGGCCACCGACTGGCGCGTCTCGCCCCTGCGCGCCCCGTCGCACGCCGGCGTGGCGCCGGCGCTCATCGTCACCGCCGGCTTCGATCCGCTGCGCGACGAGGGCGAGGCCTACGCCGCGCGCCTGCGGGAGGCCGGCGTGCGCGTGGAGTACGCCTGCTACGGCGGCATGCTCCACGGCTTCGTGCCGATGGGACGGCTGCTCGACACCGCGGGCCGGGCGGTGACGCTCATCGGGGGGGCGCTCCGCCAGGCGCTGCGGTAGGCTTCAGCACGCGGCCCGCCACGAGTCGCACACGGCGGGGCGCCGCCAGCCAGATGGCGACGGCCGACACCACGCTGCAGCCGATGGCGGTCCACCACGCCAGCGTGTAGCTGCCGGTGGCGTCGTGAATGGCCCCCGTCACCCAGGGGCCCGCGGCGCCGCCGCCGATGGCCGCCAGCATCAGCGTGCCGAGGATGGTCCCGTAGTGGCGCCCCTGGAAGATCTCGGCGGGGATGGCGCCCACGACCGACGTCAGGCCGTAGCCGAGCATGCCCTGCGAGACGACCATGAACCAGAGGAGCGCCGGCGTCGGCGTCTCGCGCAGGAGCAGCAGGGCCAGGTAGCAGAGCGCGAAGCCGAGGCTGCCCACCGTCCACACCCACTCGCGCCCGATCCGGTCCGAGAGGTGGCCGAGGCCGATCTGGCCGGGGATGCCGGCCAGGCTCACGAAACCCAGCGCCCACGCCGCGTGGGCGGGGCTGAAGCCGATCTCGACCAGGTACTTCGTCTGGTGGACCTGGACCGCGTACCAGGCGAAGAGGCCGGTCAGGTACCCGATCGCGATCCACCAGAAGCGCGCGGTGCGCACGGCGCGGCCCAGCGTCCAGTCCACCGCGACCCAGTCGGCGTCCACGACGTTCGAGGGCCGGCCGCCGGCCACGGCGTCGCGCGACGCCCGGTCGCCGTCGGGCTCGAGCCCGAGATCCTGCGGTCGGTGCCGCACGAGGAGATTGAGCGGCGCCAGCACCAGCAGCACCACGAGGCCCAGCACCCAGCAGGCCGTGCGCCAGCCCCCGCGCGCGATGAGGTCCTGGACCCACGGGAACATGACGATGGACCCCACGCCGACGCCGGAGAACGCGAGGCTGATCGCCAGTCCGCGCCGGCGCACGAACCAGTTGGGGAGATAGAGCGACTGGCCCGTGTAGGCGAGGCACACGCTGCCGCCGCCGACCAGGACGCCCAGCGTGGCGTAGAGGTGCCATGGCTGGCGCACGAGCGGCGCCAGCAGCAGTCCCAGCGCCACCAGCGCCACGCCCATCTCCATCACGACGCGCGGGCCGCGGCGGTCCATCAGCCGGCCGAGCGAGGGGCTCAGGGCGGCCGAGACGAGGAAGCCGAACGAGAACGCCCCGGCGGTGACGCCGCGCTCCCAGCCGAACTCGTCGAGGATCGGCGGGAAGAGCAGCGAGAACGCGGTGCGCGCGTTGACGCCGATGGCCATGGTGACGAAGGCCACGGCCACCACGACCCAGCCGTAGAAGAAGGGCAGGCGCACGATCCGTCAGGCCACCGGCGCGATCTCGTTCACCGGCGGCTCGCCCCGCGCGGCGCGGTGGATGTTCTCGGCGATCAGCTTCGCCCGCGCCTCCAGCATGCCCTCCGTCCAGCCGGACACGTGGGGCGTCATGAGGACGTTGGGCAGCTCGTGGAACGGCTCGTGGCCGGGCAGCGTGGGCGTGTCGCTGGTGGGATAGCGGTACCATACGTCGAGCGCCGCGCCGGCCAGGCGTCCCTCGGCCAGCGCGTGGTAGAGCGCGGGCTCGTCGACGATCTCCGCACGGGAGACGTTGACGAGCACGGCGGTGCGCTTCAGCGCCTGGAGCTGGGCCTGGCCGATGAGCCCGCGCGTCTGCGGCGTCAGGGGCAGCGTGATCACGAGATAGTCCGCGCGCCGGAGCACCTCGCCGAGCATCTCCGGCCCGCCCACGCGGGCGAACTCGTCCCCGGCCGAGCGCCCGGCGTCGCGGCGGATCGCCAGGACGTCCATGTCGAACGCCCGGGCCCGCCGGGCGACGCACCGGCCGATCCGCCCGTAGCCGAGGATGCCGGCGGTCGTGCCGGCCAGCTCGGGCCACGGCGCCGGCGGCGGCGGGCCCACCGCCCACTGGCTCTCCCAGGTACCGCGCCGGAGCGCGGCGTCCAGGCGCGGCAGGCCTCGGGTGAGCGCCAGCATGGCGCCCAGCACGAACTCGGCGATGCCCGTCTCGTGGCCGTAGGCGTTGGCGAGCCGGGCGCCCGGCGGCAGCGCCGCGCGGTCGATGCGATCGAGCCCGGCGCCGGGGACTTGCACGAGCCTCAGCCGCCCGGCCGCCGCGCCCATCTCGCGGGTGAACGCCATGCTGACGAGCACGTCCACTCCCGGCAGCGTGGAGACGATCGCGGCCTCGTCGGCCCTGGTGATCTCGGCCGGCATGCCGAGATGGGTTCGTACGCGCGGCTCGAGGCTGGCAGCGAAGGTTCCGGCGAAGGCGACGTGGATCATGACGGCCTCCCGGCGGC
>DASTOJ010000137.1:0-4797 GCA_035762565.1 Candidatus Methylomirabilota bacterium
CTCGCCCAGGCGCCACAGGACACTGGTGGCGCCCAGTTTGGCCTTGAAAAACTCGGGGAAGTTCATCTCCACATAGAAGTGGTTGGGTACGGCACCTTCGTGGCGAGTCACACGACCGAAGATCTCCTGGATTACGGGATCATTGTTTCCTTCGGACTTCACCAGTGCGACACGTGCCATCCATACACCCCCGTAATGTTTCGTCAACCCGCACCGATCTGGAAGCTCAACTCAGCAGTCCGCTCGGCGGCCCGAGCTGCCAGACCGTCGCCTGCCGATCTTGCTGGTTTCGCACATGGGACCGTCGGACGCGCGTGACGACGTTTCGCCGCAGTTGGTATCACGGCACGGTTTCTGCCTTCGTTGGCTCGACTCCGCCGTCGGTCTCATGGGTACGCCGAACGCCACGCTCAGCGGCCGGGGCAAGCAACGCGAGCCCCGGGCCGTTGGAGCGTGAAGTTCGACGTCCTATTGCCCGGCCACAACTTCATTCGATCACCTGATCGGCGCGGAGTAGCAGCGACGGCGGCATCGTGAGGCCCAGTGCCTTGGTGGCCCGCAGGTTGATCACGAACTCGAACTTCGCGGGCTGCTCGACGGGGAGGTCAGCCGGGTTTGCGCCTTTCAAGATCTTGTCCACGTATGTGGCGGCGCGCCGGTAGAGGTCTGGGTAGTGCGGACCGTACGACATGAGGCCGCCGGCTTCCACCATCTCCCTGAACCCATACATAGCGGGGAGCCGGCTCGTGTCCGCCAAAGCTACGATCCTAGCGCGGTGCGCGTTGAACAGAGGAGCATTTGCCGGAAGTAGAGCGTCGGCGGCGCGCATAGCCTTAAATGCCGAGTCGAAGTCGCTCGCACCCTGGACCGGCACCGGATCAAGCTGTATGCCGAGCGTGCGTGCGGCGACCTCCGCCCGCTTGAGCTGCACGAGATTGCCCGGATTCTCCGAATGCCAGAGCATCGCGACTCGCCGAAGCTTCGGAACGAGTTCTCTCAGCAGCTCCAGACGCTTCGGGGTGAGATCTCCACCGCTGTCGGCCAGGCCAGTGATGTTGCCCCCCGGGCGGGCCAGGCTCCGGACGAGCCCGAGCTCGACCGGGCCGGCCACGCCCACGAAGACGATCGGAACCGACGTGGTCACTTTCTTGGCTGCGAGAGCCGGTGGCGCAGCGGAAGCCACGATCACATCGACCTTCAAGCGCACCAGCTCTTCGGCAAGCCGCGGAAGCTGATCGACGCTGCCGTCGGTGAATCGGAAGTCGACGACGACATTCTGACCATCGACGTGTCCCCGCTCCCGCAAACCCTGCTGAAACGCCTCGACCCACGTTTTGGGCGGCTGGCCCGCGCGGAGGAACGCGACCCGGTACACCTTCTTCTCCTGAGGCTGCTGGGCGCGGGCTGCGACGCCGGACAGGGCAACAAAGGTCGCGGGAGCGAATACAAGCAACAACGCGAGGATCAGCGCGTCGAGTAGCATCGACATCGAACGACGCGCGACGCCAGCGCGATAGAAGTCACTCAAGCGCGTGATCGCTCCCGTGGTGCGGCGAACGTCACGCTCAGCGGCCGAGAGCGAGCAACGCGAGCTCGCGGTCCGCTGAAGCGGGAAGTTCGACGCCTCAGCAGCGGGGAGGACAGCGAAGTAACAGACTGCAGGCCAGGCCAGACGTTGCCAGGTGCTCATTGGATCACGCGGTCCGCCCGCTGGAGCACTGCCGGAGGGAGGGTCAGCCCGAGCGCCTTCGCCGTCTTGACGTTGACGACCAATTCGAACTGCGTCGGTTGCTCGACCGGAAGATCGGCCGGTTTCGCACCGCGCAGCAGCCTGACGAGTTGGCGGCTCAGCAGCTCGCGAAAGATCTGGACAATGCGCGGGCCGTACGCGACGAACCCGCCTTCCTCGGCCATTTCCGGCCATTGGTACATGGCCGGCAGTCGCAGCGCCGCGGTGCGCTCGAAGATGACCAGGCGATTGTTGAAGAGAAGAGGTGTCGCCAGCACGTTGAGCGCCGTCGCCCCAGAATTCTTCACCGCGTCGATGGCAGGCGCGATCTCTTCGGGCTTCGTGACTCGATGGACCGAAAGCTCGACGCCGCGTGCGCGTGCCGCATCCTGCAGCGCCTTCAGTTCGCGTGGCGCGGTGGTATTGGAGTCGGCAAGTGCCCCCATGCGACGAAGGCCGGCCACCATCTCGATCAGGATGTCCTGGCGCTTCCCGTCGAGCTGCGTGGCGAGGATGCTCACCCCCGTTGTGTTGCCGCCGGGATTGGCCAGTGAACGTACCAGTCCCGACCCGACCATGTCGTCGGTGAGGGCAAGAAGCGGAATCGTCGCCGTCGCCTGCTGTGCGGCGCGAATCGCGGGGTCCCCACCGCACAAAATGACATCGACCTTGGCGCTGACCAGTTCCCGGGCGATGTCGGGAAACCGGTCGGTGCGCACTCCATAACCGCGCGCATCGACGCTGAGGTTCTGGCCCAGCACGAAACCGACCCGTCGCAACTCGTCGACAAGCGCCAACTGGTGCGGTGCATCTCGAGCACTGGCGAATAGCGCGCCCAGGCGGTAGGTCCGCCCAGGTTCTGGCGCACGTGCGGGTAGAGGCTCGGCAAGGATGCCGACGCCGAGCGAAATGCCGCGCAGGACAGCGCGCCGCGAGATCATGGGATCACCTGGTCTGCCCACGTCCTGATCCCTCGCCGCCAGTGCGGCGAACGTGATATCACCCGAACAGCGTTATCTGCCTGCGCTGGTCTGTATAGCACGGCAGACGCGGCATAGCACAACTCGGAGGCGGCAGCGTGTGCGCGACCTTACAAACCACGCTTCGCCCTCCCTGCCTTGATATACCGCGACGCGTCGCGGTGTATCACCTCGGCGTTTGCGGGCAATTCGTGAGCCGGGGGTGTGAAGGCCGAGCCTACGTCGAGCGGGTGACCACTTGCAAGCGCAGTCGAATCGGCTCGCGCAGCCGATTACCGTATCGGTCCCGACACGATTCCGCCACGGTGGACGCGCGCCTAGGTCGTCCGACTGACTGCTCGACGCACCACGGCGGAGACGGCCGGCGCGACGACCGCCACGGCGGCGGCGGCCAGCATGACCGCGGCCTGGGGCGACGACCACAGGCCGCTGACGTCCCCGCGCGCGATCGTGAGCGCCTGCACGAGCGAGCGCTCGAGCAGGGGACCCAGCACGAGCCCCAGCACGAGCGGGGCGGGGTCGTAACCGAGCCCGCGCATCGCCCAGCCCAGCAGGCCAGCGCCCACCAGCACCCACACGTCGAACGGGTTGTTGTTGTCGGAGTAGGCGGCGACGGCGCAGAGCACGAGCACGCCGGGCATGAGCCAGCGCGGCGGGATCGTGGCCACCCGGGCAAAGAGGCCGACCAAGGGCAGGTTGAGCAGGAGCAGCATCACGTTGCCCACGTAGAAGCTGCCGATCACGCCCCAGAACACGTGGGGGTGGTCGCGCAGCAGGAACGGGCCCGGGGTCACGCCTACGAGCAGCATGCCGCTCAGCAGCACGGCCGTGGCCGGCGTGAACGGCAGCCCGAGGGACAGCAGCGGGATCATGCCGCCGCCGGCGGCGGCGTTGTTGGCGGCCTCGGGGCCGGCCACGCCCTCGATGGCGCCCGTGCCCAGCTCGTGCCGGTGGCGCGACACGCGCCGCTCGACGCCGTAGGAGACGAACGAGGCGATCGTGGCGGCCGGGCCGGGAACGAGGCCGACCACGAATCCCAGCGCGGTGCCGCGCAGCATCGGCGGACACGCCCGCCGCAGCTCCTCGCGGCTGGGATAGAGCTCGCGGAAGCGGACGCGCGCCGGCGGGGGCGGCGGCGCCGGCGCGGCCGCCAGCGCCAGCACCTCGGCCACGCCGAACAGTCCGGCCGTGACGGCGATGAAGCTCAACCCGGCCTGGGCCCCCGCCACGTCGAACGTGAAGCGCACGGCGCCGCCCAGGGGATCCATACCGACGGTCGAGAGCATCACGCCCACCACCACCATGGCCAGCGACTTCACGCGCGAGCCGCCGGTGAGGCCGGCGAGCAGGACCACGCCCAGCAGCGCGAAGGCGAAGTACTCGGCGGGTCCGAAGGCGAGGGCGGCCCGCGCGACGAGCGGCGCGGCGAGTTGCAGCGCGACGACGCTGAAGGTGCCGGCCACGAACGAGGCCAGCGCGGCCACCGCCAGCGCGGCGCCGGCGCGCCCGCGGCGGGCCAGGCGATAGCCGTCGATGGTCGTGACGACGCTGGCCGCCTCGCCGGGGACGTTGACGAGGATCGACGTCGTCGAGCCGCCGTACATCGAGCCGTAGTAGATCCCGGCCAGCATGATGAGCCCCGCCGTCGGCCCTAGCTTGACGATCACCGGCAGCACGAGGGCCATGGCGCCGGCAGGCCCGAGCCCCGGCAGCACGCCCACCAGCGTGCCGAGGACGGCGCCGGCCAGGCAGGCCGCGAGATTCTGCGGCGTGAGCGCGACGAACAGCTCGCTCACGGCAGCGGCACCCCGAGCCAGCTGACGAAGACGACGCGGGCGGCGAGCGTGACCCCGAGGGCCAGCGCGGCCGGCCGCCACCAGCCACCGAGCCCCATGAGGCGGGCGGCGACGAAGACCAGCGCGACGGACGTGACGAGGAAGCCGAGCCCGGGGAAGGCGGCAGCATACATCACGAGCGCGCCCGCCAAGACGAGCGGCGTTCGCGAGCCCGGGGCGGCGGCCGGCGCGTCCGGCGGCCGGTGGCGTCCGGCGACGGCGAACTGCCAGATGGCCAAGGTGAGCAGGGCCA
>DASTOJ010000138.1:0-10783 GCA_035762565.1 Candidatus Methylomirabilota bacterium
GGCGAAGCGGCCGGGCGCGCTCATGTCGAGATGCTTTCCACCGCCCGCGGGTACGACGAAGCCCTTTGTTGCGTTCATGGTGGATTGTCCTTTCCTGTGACGGAGCCGGTACGCCCCAACTCGTTTGTTCGTAGGTGGCCGAGGCGCGCGTAGAGCGCGCCGCCCGCCAGCAGCGACTCGGGGTCGCTGCTCTCCACCACACGTCCCGCGTCGGGCACGATGATGCGGTCAGGGTCGCGCACTCGTCTTCGGGCGAGCGCGGCCGGCCTCCGGGATAGAGATGCTGGGCGACTTCGGGGAGTGCGTGGATGCGAGTGAAGAACGGCAGATCGTCCGGCGCGATCCGCCGCAGCACGAGGCGAGCCGACTCCAGCCGGTTTGTGCCGTGCGCCAGGGTCATGTCGAAGACGCCTACTCGTCCTCGCCCATCTTGCACCCTCTGACCAGCGGCCAGTACACCATTGGCGGCGCAGACGCACGAGTCTCGAAATGGGAAGCGCAGCGCTCCGGATTTGGAGCACCCCCCCAGGTGCCGGAGCGCCTGCTAAGCTGGGGGGCGTGCAATGGGACGACCTGCGGGTCTTCCTCACCGTCGCCCAGGCCGGCAGCCTGCGCAAGGCGGCGCGCGCGCTGCGACTCGGACAGCCGACCATCGGGCGGCACCTCCACCAGCTCGAGCGGAGCGTGGGCGCCCGGCTGTTCGAGCGCTCGCCGAATGGGCATCGTCTGACGCGCGAAGGCGAGAAGCTCCTGCCGTTGGCGCAGAGCATGGCGGACGCTGCGGCGGCAATCGATCGGCGACGCGCCGCCCTCGGTAGCGACGTCAGGAGCGCGGTTCGCATCGTGGCGGGCGAATGGGCCGCACGATTCCTCGCGCCGCGGCTGTCTGCGCTGGCCGACGCGCACGGCGGGCTCTCCGTCTCTCTCACCGAGAGTCATCTCGATCCTGATCTCGATCGGTGCGAGGCCGACCTCTTCGTTCGTCACGGCCTCCCCGCGCGGGGGCGGCTGGTCCGGACCGGGCTCGGCACCATAGCTGGGGCGATCTACGGCGCGCGCGTCTTCATCGACGCGCATCCCGAAGCGAAGACGGACGCGCGCTGGCGCCGCTGCCCGTGGGTCGCCTACGACGTGCCCCACGAGTACTTCCCCTCGATGGCGTGGCTCGCGAAACGGCTCGGTGATCGCGTGCCGCGCGTGCGCGCCTCACGCATCGCGCTCCAGCTCGAGGCGATCCGTGCCGGCGCGGGACTCGGGATCCTGCCGTGCTTCGTCGGCGACGCGGATCCATCACTCTCACGGCTGACGCCGCCGATCGAGGAGCTCGAGGCCGACTACTGGCTGCTCGTCCATCCGGATCTGAAAGCCGTGCCGCGCGTGCGGCACGTGATGGATCGGATCCGCGGCGTCTTCAAGGGCAGCCGCGCCGCACTCCGGGGATAGCGTGCGCGTTCCGTGCAAGGCGCGCAATCTGACGTGAGGATCGTCGCGCACGTGGACATGGACGCCTTCTACGCCGCCGTCGAGGCGCAGCGGGATCCTGCGTTACGAGGTCGGCCGCTCGTGGTCGGCGCCGACCCCAAGGAGGGCCACGGCCGAGGCGTCGTGACGGCGGCGAGCTACGCGGCCCGGCGATACGGCATCCGCTCGGCGTTGCCGATCTCGCGAGCCTGGCGCCTGGCGGAGGCCGCGCGTCGCCGGGGCGAGCCCGAGACGATCTTCGTCCGTGATGATCACGCGCTCTACCGGGAAGTCTCGGCTCGGATCATGGCGATCCTCGCCGCCGCCGGTGACGCCTTCCAGAAGACCAGCGTCGACGAAGCGTATCTCGAGCTATCGTCGCTCGGCAGCTTCGACGCCGCAGTCGAGCGCACCCGCCGGCTCAAGGCGGAGATCGTGAGCCAGGAAGGGCTGACCGCCTCGGTGGGTATAGGCCCCAACAAGCTCGTCGCCAAGATCGCCTCCGCTTTCCAGAAGCCCGACGGGCTCACGGTCGTGCGACCGGAGGAGGTCCAGCCGTTTCTCGATCCGTTGCGGATCCGGGTCATTCCCGGCATCGGACCCAAGACCGAGCGTTTCCTGCACGAGCGTCACATCCGGACCGTCGCCGATCTCAGGACGCTCGAGCGGCCGCAGCTCGCGGGGTGGTTCGGCCGCTGGGGCGAGGACCTCTTCGCCAAGGCCCGCGGTCTCTCGGAGAGCGCGGTGTCGAACGAGCGGGAGCGCAAGTCCGTCGGCGAGCAGGAGACGTTCGAGGTCGACACCCTGGACGCGACGTTCGTGCTGGAGCGCGCCCGCGCGCTGGTCCGGACGGTGTGGAGCCGGCTCGAGAGCCACGGCTTCCGTGCGTTCCGGACGGTCACCGTGACCGTCCGCTTCGAGAATTTCATCACCTTCGCGCGCTCGCGAACCGGCCGCGAGGCGTGGACGAGCGAGGAGGCCCTGTGCGCGGCGGCGCTCGAGCTACTCCTGCCCTTCCTCGACGACCGCGAGAATCCCCGGCACCGCAAGCTCCGCCTCATCGGCGTCCGCGCAGAGAAGCTCTCCCGCTGACGGCCACTGTCGCGGGCAAGGCTCAGGGGTCTGGCGCAGTGCTCTCTATGGGAATACCCTTGCGCCACTACGCCCACTGGGGCCCTGGCAAGCGACGAGAGGAGGCCCAACATGTCCAGGACAAGCGCGCTGTACCCGACCGCGGCGGCCCTCGCCATTGCTGTGCTCGTGACGGCTCCGGGCCCGCTCCCCGCGCAGCAGGCCGCGCGGGTCGCCATCGATAACGACGACATCGGCGGCGTCGTGCGCAGCGCGAGCGGCCCGGAAGCCGGGGTGTGGGTGATCGCGGAGACGACCGAGCTTCCGACCAAGTACGCCAAGATGGTCGTCACCGACGACCAGGGGCGATACGTCATTCCCGACCTGCCGACGGCGAACTACAGCGTCTGGGTGCGCGGCTACGGGCTGGTGGATTCACCCAAGGTGCGCGCCAAGCCCGGCCAGCAGCTGAATCTCGCCGCGGTGCCGGCGCCGGACGCGCGGGCGGCGGCGCATTACTATCCGGCGATTTACTGGTACACGATGATGAAGATTCCGCCGGCGAAGGACTTCGGGGGCACGACCGATATCCCGAAGAACATCACCCAGGAGATCTGGCGCCACCGGATGAACAACACCGACTGCATCGGCTGCCATCAGCTCGGTCAGGAGTCGACGCGGACGATCCCGGCCCAGCTCGGTCAATTCAAGTCGGGTGCGGAAGCGTGGGCGCGCCGCATCGCCTCCGGCCAGACCGGCGAATTCATGATGAACCGGCTCGCGGTACAGCTCGGCGGCGTGCCGTTCAAGTATTTCGGCGACTGGACCGACCGTGTCGCCAAGGGCGAGCTGCCCAGGCACAAGCCGCCGCGGCCGCAGGGTGTCGAGCGCAACGTCGTCGTCACCTCGTGGGAGTGGGGCACACCGAGGCAGTTCATCCACGACCTGATCTCCTCGGACCGGCGCTATCCGAGCGTCAATGCCTCCGGTCCGCTCTACGGCTCGCCCGAGTACTCGAGCGACGAGATGCCGATCCTCGATCCGAAGACGCACAAGGCGACGTTCTTCAAGATGCCGGTCGCGGATCCGAACGCACCCGAATCCTTCGGACCACCCTTCCATGCCTCCGCCGCCGCGAAGCCGATGCAGCCATCGGCCTACTGGGGCGACGAGAAGATCTGGAGCCAGCGGGCCAACAACCACAACGGCATGTTCGACAAGAAGGGCCGGGTGTGGTTTGCCGCGGCCGTGCGCGGCATCGAGAATCCGGCCTTCTGCAAGAAGGGCTCGAACCATCCCTCGGCCGAGGTGTTCCCGGTCGAGCGCTCGGGACGCCAGGCGTCGATGCTCGATCCGAAGACGATGAAGTACAGCTTCATCGACACGTGCTTCGGCACCCACCACCCGCAGTTCGGCTATGACGCCGACGACACGCTGTGGTTCTCGGGCAGCGGCCCGGTGGCCGGATGGGTCAACACCAGGGTGTGGGACGAGACCGGCGACGCGGCCAGGGCGCAGGGCTGGCACCCGTTCGTGCTCGACACCAACGGCAACGGCAAGGTGGACGAATGGACCGAGCCGGGCCAGCCTGCGGAACCGGGCAAGGACATGCGGATCGCGGGCTCGGGCCCGTACGCCGTGATGCCGCATCCCACCGACGGCTCGGTCTGGTACACCTTCAACGTGTTCGTCGGCCCACCCGGCTTCATGCGCTTCGACCCCAAGACCAAGCTCTCCGAGTTCTATTCGGTTCCGAAGGGAGCCATCGGGGTGCGCGGCGGCGACATCGACAAGAACGGCGTGCTGTGGGGGTCGGGCTCGAACGGCGGCCTGATCCGCTTCGACCGGCGCAAGTGCAAGGGGCCGCTCAACGGACCCACGGCGACCGGCAACCACTGCCCCGAAGGGTTCGCGTCCCACAAGTATCCGGGCCCGGGGTTCGAGGGCTTCGAGAACACCAGCGCCGAGGCGAGCTATTACACCTGGGTCGATCACCACAACACGGCGGGGCTGGGCGAAAACGTTCCGATCTCGACCGCCAACCTCCAGGACGGCTTCGCGGCGCTCAAGGACGGGCGGATGATCCTGATGCGCGTGCCATACCCGATGGGCTTCTTCGCCAAGGGTCTGGACGGGCGCATCGATGACCCGAACGCCGGCTGGAAGGGCCGCGGGCTGTGGAGCACCAACGGCGACCGAACGCCGTGGCTGATGGAAGGCGGCAAGGGCTCGAGGCCGCGCGCCGTGCACATTCAGGTGCGGCCCGATCCGCTGGCGAGGTGAGCTGATCGCTCGAATCTGGAACGCGGTCGGCGCGGCGGCATTGACGACGAGGACCGGTGTGGCGATGACACGTATCTCTTGCCATGGCTCCGCGTCGAGCTGCATCGCCCTGGTTCGCTTGTTCGATGTCGGCGATGCCCGCCCACTCGCAGACCTCGTGTAGAATCCCAGCGGGGGAGGTGCGGGAGATGGTGTGCCCGTCCTGCCATACCGACAATCCCTCCGCTAACCGGTTCTGCGACCGGTGCGGCGAATCCCTCGACGCCCGTTGCCCGCAGTGTGCCGCCGTCCTGCGCGCGGGCGCGCGGTACTGCGGCCGGTGCGGCCACCAGCTCGCGCCGTCTGACGTGTCGGCCGAGTCGTCTCCTCCTGCGCACGCGCCGGCCGCGCCCCTGGCTGCACCGTCGGCCCGGTCGATCGCTTCCTACACGCCGAAGCACCTCGCCGACAAGGTGCTCAAGGCGCGGTCGGCGATCGAGGGCGAGCGCCGCCAGGTCACGGTGCTGTTCGCCGACATCGCCGGCTTCACGAGCCTGGCCGAGGGGCGCGACCCCGAGGAGATCCACCAGCTCGTGGACCGCTGCTTCGAGGCCATCACGGCCGAGGTCCACCGGTTCGAGGGGACGATCAATCAGTACACGGGTGACGGCGTGATGGCCCTGTTCGGCGCGCCCATCGCGCACGAGGACAGCGCGCGCCGCGCCGTGCACGCGGCGCTCGGGATCCAGCGCGCCCTCCGCGATCTGGATCGTGAGCTGCGCCCACGACTCGGCGGGCCGCTCGAGATGCGGATCGGGATCAACAGCGGGCCGGTGGTGGTCGGGCGCATCGGGGACGACCTCCGCATGGACTACACGGCGGTCGGCGACACGACGAACCTCGCCGCGCGCCTGCAGCAGGCCGCACGGCCGGGGAGCGTGCTGGTGGGCGAGCCAGCGTATCGGCTGGTCGGCGGCTTCTTCGAGATGCTCGATCTGGGCGAGCTGCCGGTCAAGGGCCACGCGGAGATCCGCGCCTGGGAGGTCCTGCGCGCGCGAGGCCGACGGGCGCGTCTCGACGTGGCGGCCGAACGAGGGCTGACCCCGCTCGTCGGAAGAGGTCGCGAGCTGAGCACCCTGCTCGAGCTCTTTCGCAAGGTGCGAGCCGGCAACGGGCAGGTGGTCTGCATCGCGGGTGAGGCCGGCATCGGCAAGTCACGGCTGCTGCTGGAGATGCGGCGCCAGCTCGCCGAGGCGAATGAGCACGTGACGTGGCTCGAGGGCCGCTGCGTGTCGTTCGGCGAGTCCATTCCGTTCTTGCCGATGACCGATCAGCTCCGCGAGAGCTTCCGGATCGAGGAGTTCGACGGAGAGCCCGAGATCATCGCCAAGATCGAGCACGCGATGCGGCGCATGGGGCAGCTCGAGCCCCACATCCCCTACATCCGCTACCTGCTCGCGGTGGACCCGGGCGACCCGGCCGTCGCCGCCATGGACGGCGCCGACCGCCGCAAGCGGATGTTCGACGCGAGCCTCGCGCTCACCGTGCGAGGGGCACAGCTCCAGCCCCTGGTCCTCGTATTCGAGGACCTGCACTGGGTCGACACCAGCACCGAGGAGTATCTACGACACCTGATCGACTCGGCCCCCGGCGTGTCCCTCATGGTCATCGTCACCTATCGGGTCGGATACACGCCGCCCTTCGGGAGCCGAACCTTCCAGACCGCGCTGACGATCGACGCGCTCGACGAGCGTGAGTCGATGACCATGGCGGCCCGCGTGCTGGGCAGCGCCGAGTTCCCCGAAGCCCTCCGCGCCGCGCTGACCCAGAAGGCCGAAGGCGTTCCGCTCTTCGTCGAGGAGGTGACCAAGACCCTTCTCGATCTCGGCGTCCTGCGGCGCGACAACGGGGGCTACCGGATGGTGCAGGATCCGGGCGAGTCCCGGGTGCCCGACACCATCCAGGGCATCATCATGGCGCGCCTCGACCGCCTGGGCGACGATGGCAAGCGGACCGTCCAGCTCGCCTCGGTCATCGGCCGGCAGTTCCTGCGCCGGCTGCTCGAGCGCATCGCCGGCCTCACGGGCCAGCTGGAGGGGCTCCTCGGCGAGCTGAAGGCGCTCGAGATCATTTACGAGCGTGGTCTTCTCCAGGAGCCGGCCTACGTCTTCAAGCACGCGGTCATCCAGGACGTCGCCTACCAGAGCCTGCTGGTGCAGCGCCGGCGAGAGCTGCACCGGGCCGTCGGCCTCGCGATCGAAGAGCTGTATCCCGAGCGCCTGGACGAGCACCTCGGCGAGCTGGCCCATCATTTCGCCCAGGCCGAGGACTGGGCCCGGGCGATGGACTACGGGCTTCGCGCGGGCAACCGGGCGATGCATGCCTTCTCGAACGTCGAGGCGCGGCGCCATCTCGAGCGTGCCATCGCGTGCGCCGGGCGACTGGAGGCGCCGCCGGCGCTGCACCTGGCCCAGCTGAACGGCCGGCTCGGAGGCGTGCTCGTGGTGCTCGGAGAGTGGGACGCGTCCGCCGCCGCCTACGAGCGCGGACTGGTCCTGGCCCGCCAGACGGGGGACCGGAGCCTCGAGGCCGAGCTTCTGATCGGGCTCAGCAGCTGCTATTCCCTGGCCCACCGGGCGCAGCCGGCCCTGGAGATCGCCGACGCCGTGGTCGAGGTCGCGCGCGAGATCGGGGACGGCAGCCTGCAGTCGTTTTCGCTCGGGCACCGCGCCTGGGTCCTGTCGAGCGGCCGGGGCCAGATCAGGGAGTCCCTGCCCGACCTCGAGGAGGCGCTCCGGCTCTCGGACGAGATCCGCGATCCCCGGCGACTCGCGCACGTGCTCATCATGGGGGGCGGCTGCGCACTGGAGTGGCAGGGGGCGTTCGACCGCGCGCTGCCCGTCATCCTGAGGGGACTGGAGGTCGCGGAGCGCCATCATCTGGGCTTGCACCTCGGGGCCGCGCTCTTCTTGCTCGGACACCTGCATGCGTCGCGCGGCGACTACGAGGAGGCCTACCGGTTCTATCGCCGGCTCGCCGACTACGGGGCGGCCTCGGGCGACCGGACCTGGCTCTCACGGTCGCCGAACAGCCTCGGCGGTGTTCACCTGGAGCTCTGGGACCTGGAACAGGCCATCACGCTCTGCGAGGAGGGCGACGACGTGGCCCGGCGCTTCTGGCATTACCCCGAGCCGCGCGGCCACTCGCTCGTGAAACTCGGCCTGGCCCACCTCCGGCGCGGCGATCACGCCCGCGCCCACGAGCGCTTTACGCAGGCTTCGGCGCTCCTCGACGTCGACGACTGGCTGCGCTGGCGGTGGCACATGGCCCTGCTCCACGCGCTGGGCGAGCTGGCGCTGGCCGAGGGACGTGGCGAGGACGCCTGGCGCTTCGCGAGCGAGTCGCGCGACCTCGCCGAGCGGTGCGACTCCCGGAAACACGTCGCGCGAGCCCGGCAGCTCCAGGGCGAGGTCCTCGCCGCCGGCAACCGTCTCGTCGAGGCCCGGAACGAGCTCGAAGCCTCGGTGGCGCTCGCCGAGCACCTGGGGACGTCGCGGGAGATCTGGATGGGTAGAGCGGCCCTCGGCAAGGTGCTCGATGATCTCGGGCGGGACAAGGACGCCGAAGCCCAGTTCGACCAGGCTGCCCGGACGATCGAGGCCGTCGCCGCCAAGCTCACGACACCCGGCCTGCGCCGGAGTTTCCTCGGGGCCGCGCCGGTGGTGGACATCTTCCAGAAGCTGGGACGGCGGCCGCCGGCGGCGTAAGGGAGAACCTCGGTGTCGCGGTCGGCAGTCAATCTCCCCGGTTGCCGACACCGTTGTTGAGCCGCACCCGCGGTGCTAGCATCCGGGGCCAAGAGGCCCTTCATTCTTTCCATTCTCCAGCGCATCGTCACGACGACCGACCCCGTGCTGGTGCGGCCCGCCGCGAGCCCGACGCGCGCCTCGTGGAGCCGCGCGCGCCGCCGCATGTTCGCGGCGTTCGTCGTGCCGGCGGTCGGCATCCTGGTCGTGGTGACGGTCCTGCCGCTGCTCTATCTCGTGGTGACGAGCGTCACGCCGCTCGACCTCACCGACCCGGCGTCGCGGCGGTGGACGGGCCTGGCGAACTATCGGCAGCTCGCCGGCGATGCCCGCTTCTGGAACTCCGTGTGGGTCCAGGGGCAGCTCTCGTTCTGGACGGTGTCGCTTCAGCTCGTCATCGGGTTCGCCATCGCGCTGCTCCTCAACCGCCGGATGCCGGCGCTCGAGCTTGTGCGCTCGGCGTTCATCGTGCCGATGGTGCTGCCGCCCGTGGTGGTGGCGTTGATCTGGAAGATCCTGTTCACGCCGGACATCAGCATCCTCGACTGGACGCTGGGGCTGCTCGGCCTGCCGCAGCCCGCGTGGCTGGCGGACCCGCGCCTGGCGCTGTGGGCCATCATCGTGGCCGACGTGTGGGAGTGGTTCCCCTTCGTGATGCTGCTGCTCCTCGCCGCGCTTCAGATGCTGCCGGCCGAGCCGCTGGAGGCGGCGCGCCTCGACGGGGCGTCGCGCTGGCAGGCGTTCCGCCACATCACGCTGCCGTTGCTGAAGCCGGCCATCGTGGTCGCGACGCTCTTTCGCCTCATCGACAGCGTCAAGGCGTTCCCCCACATCTTCATCATGACGGGCGGGGGGCCCGGGACCGCCACCGAGGTGACGAACTTCTACGCGTACCTGCAGGGCTTCTCCTACACGTATATCGGCTACTCGAGCGCCGTCATCGTGGTGATGCTCATCGCCACCCTCGTGATGAGCGTGACCGTGCTGTACGCGACCGGCCGGGAGGTGGAGGTTGAGTAGTCGTGGGCCGGTCTTGCCGGTGCTGGCCGCCGCGCTGCTCGTGGCGGTGGTCCTGTGCCCGGTCGTCTTCATCGTTCAGATGTCGGTCCGAACGGGCCTGGAGGCGTTCCGGATGCCTCCGACCCTGGTGTTCAGTCCCACGCTTGGCAACTACGCCGACCTCGTCGACGGCAAGTTCGTGCGCTCGCTGGCGAACAGTGCCGTGACGGCCACGTCCACCACGGTGCTTGCCCTCGTCCTGGGCGTCCCGGCGGCGTACACGTTCTCCCGCGCGCGGGTCCGGGCCACGGGGCTGCTCTCGCTGTGGACCCTCTCGACCCGGATGGCGCCGCCCATCGCGTTCGGCATCCCCTTCTTCCTGATCTACAAGGACCTGGGACTGATCGACACCCGGGTCGGCCTGGTGGTCATCTACCTGACCTTCAACCTCTCGCTCGTCATCTGGATGATGCGAGCGTTCTTCGACGGGGTGCCGCGCTCGCTCGAGGAGGCGGCCTACATCGACGGCGCCGGCGTCGTCCGGGCGTTTCTCCGGATCGCGGTGCCGCTGTCGGCGCCCGGCCTGGCCACCACCGCGATCTTCACGTTCCTGCTGTCCTGGAACGATTTCTTCTACTCGCTGCTGCTGACGCGGAGCGAGGCCGTGACGGCGCCCGTCGCGATCGTCAACTTCATGAACTACGAGAGCTGGGAGTGGGGCAAGGTGGCCGCGGCCGCCACGATGATCATGCTGCCCGTCGTCGCGCTCTCCATCGTGGTGCGCAAGTACCTGGTGCGCGGCCTGACGGCGGGCGCCCTGAAGGGCTGAGGAGGGACCACAGATGCAGCCGATCAGCCGACGCCGCTTCCTCCGATCGATGAGCGCACCCGCCATGCTGGCGCCGACCGGCCTGTGGGTGTCCCGCGCCTGGGCGCAGGCCGGGAAGCCCTACGCGGGCACCCGCGTCAAGATGGCCCAGGTGTCGCACGCGTACGGGGAGGGCCTCGTCGCGAAGCTGCCCGAGTTCGAGCAACGGACGGGCATCAAGGTCGAGATCGACCAGATGTCGTTCCCCGTGCTCAACCAGCGGGTGGACCTGGAGCTGGCGAGCGGCTCGGGGGCCTACGACGTCATGCAGATGATCTTCATCCGATCGGGCCGGTGGATAGGCGCGGGATGGGCC
>DASTOJ010000139.1:0-6098 GCA_035762565.1 Candidatus Methylomirabilota bacterium
GTCGATCAGCGTGCTCTCCGGTGACGTGCACCACGCGTACGTCGCGCGCGCCCGGTTCCGGCACGACCCGGCGACCACGCCCGTGTACCAGCTGACCTGCTCGCCGGTACACAACTCGGTGCCGGGCTGGATCCGGTTCGGGTTCAGGGCAGGGTGGAGTCACTTCGCCGCTGCGATCTCCCGCCCGGTGCGGCGACTCGCCGGAGTACGGCCGCACAGCGTGCGGTGGTCGCGCCTGGGCGGCCCGTACTTCGGCAACGAGCTGGCCACGCTGGTGCTCGACGACCGGTCGGCCTGGTTCGAGCTGGAGCGCGCCCGGCCCGACGACGTGGGCGTGCCGCACCTCAAACCCGTCGTGAGCATGGAACTGACCAAACCCTGACGTGTTATGCCGGCTCGGACTCCCGCAGCCGCTGGCTGATCACCTGCGTGATGCCGTCACCGCGCATGCTCACGCCATAGAGGGCGTCGGCGATCTCCATCGTCCGCTTCTGGTGGGTGATAACGATGAGCTGCGACGAACTGCGCAGCTCCTCGATCAGCCCGATCAGCCGGCCGAGGTTGACGTCGTCGAGCGCGGCCTCGACCTCGTCCATCACGTAGAACGGCGACGGGCGGGCGCGGAAGATCGCCACGAGCAGCGCCACGGCGGTCAACGAGCGCTCACCACCGGACAGCAGCGACAGCCGCTTCACCTTCTTGCCGGGTGGGCGCGCCTCGACCTCGATGCCGGTGGTCAGGAGGTCGTTGGGGTCGGTGAGGACGAGCCGGCCCTCGCCGCCGGGGAACAAAGTGCGGAAGACGACCTCAAACTCGCGCGCGGTGTCCTCGTACGCCGACGCGAACACTTCGAGGATCCGCTCGTCCACCTCCTTGACGACCGTGAGCAGGTCGCGGCGGGTGGCCTTGAGGTCTTCGAGCTGCGTGGCGAGGAAGGTGTGGCGCTCCTCCAGCGCCGCGAACTCCTCCAGCGCGAGCGGGTTCACCTTGCCGAGCAGCGCCAGGTCACGCTCGGCGCGCGCGGCGCGCTTCTCCTGCGTGGGACGGTGGTACGGCAGCGGCAGCGGCGCGGGCTCGCCCTTCTTCTCGGCCTCGGCGAGCTCGGCCAGCGACGGCGGCACCGGGACGGCCGGGCCGTACTCGCTGGTCAGCGTCTCGACGTCGATGCCGAAGTCGTCGGCGGCCTTCATCTCCAGCGACTCGATACGCATGCGCTGTTCGGCCCGTGCCACCTCGTCGCGGTGGACGGCGTCCGTGAGCCGGTCGAGTTCCTGGGCGAGCTGCCGCAGCGACGCACGCAGGTCCTGCAGCTCGGCCTCGCGGTGGACCCGAGCCTGCTGGACGGCGTCGCGCTCCTCGGCGGCAGCGTCGAGGGAGACGGAGATCTTGGCGAGAGCGGCTTGAGCACCGAGCGACACCGCACGGGCCACCACGGCCCCGCGCGCCCGGGCGGCCCGCGCGGCCTCGGCACGCGCCCGCGCGGCGCGTTCAGACGCCGCCGCGCGTTCCAGCGACTCCGCCCGGCCGGCCAGCGCCCGCACCCGCTCCTCAGCGGTGCGGACTGCGAGCCGCACCTCCATCTCGTTCTGGCGTGCCTGGCTGGCCTGGGCGTTGAGTTCGTCGCGCTCGGCCGTGGACGGCTCGTCGTCGGCCGGTGACGCGTCCACGGCGGCCAGCCGCTCCTCCAGCGTCGTGAGCTGCTCCAGCGCGGCCTCGCGCGACTCCTCGGCCTTCGACCGGGACTGTTGCACGCGGGCTGCTTCGGCAAGCGCCGACTTCGCCGCCGCACCGAGCTGGGCCAGTTTCTCGGCGACGGCGTTCATCCGCGCGTCGGACTCGTTCAGCGCGGCCAGCGCCGCCTCGACCTCGATTTCGCGGGCCGCCGCCTGCTCCTTCGCCTCGGCGAGCTGGATCGCGAGCTGTCCCGCCCGCTGTGCCGCTGCGGCGCCCTTGGCCTGCGCCTCCTCGACAGCGGCCTGGACCTCGATCACGCTGGGCGCGCTGGCCGAGCCGCCGGCTGCCCAGTCGGAGCCGAGCAGGTCACCGTCGCGGGTGACGGCCCTGACCCGCGGCTCGGCGGCGATCAGCGCCCGCGCGGCGGCCAGATCGTCGACCAGAGCCACCCTGTCGAGGACGCGGCGCAGCGCCGGGACCAGGGCGTCCGGAGCCCGGACGACGTCAATGGCCCACCGGATGCCGGCCGGCAGCACCGGCCACGGCTCGCCGTCGCGCGAGGCCCCGCCGACGAGGAACCGCGCCTGGCCCGCATCCTCGGACTTGAGCAGTTCGAGGCCGGTGACGGCGTCGGACGGCGCGGCGACCGCCACCGCGTCGGCCAACCCGCCAAGCGCGGCGGCCAGCGCCGCCTCGTGCCCCGGCTCGACCATGAGCAGCGCAGCGACGCTTCCGAGCAGTCCAGGAAGCCGGTCGCCTGCCGCGAGGAGGGAACCGGCTCCGTCCTTACGTTTGAGGCCGAGGGCAAGCGCCTCCTCGCGGGCCTTCCACTCGGACGCCTCGCGCTCGGCGGTGCGCTCCGCCTCGCCCAGCTCCTTGACCCGAGCCGCGGCGGCCTCGAACGCCTCGGTGGCGGCGACATGGCGCTCGTCCAGGTCGTACTCGCCCTCGTTGAGACCGGCCACTTCGTCCTGGAGCTGCTCGAACTGCTGCTGAGCGGCAGCCGCGCGCTCCTGCGCCTCGGCGTACGCGGTGGAGAGGCGTTCGATCTCCTCGGACGCGGCGGCGGTGCGGCTGCGGGCGGTGTTGACCTGGCCGGTGAGCCTGGCCAGGCCCTCACGGCGATCGGCGACCGCGCGCACGGCCGCGACGAGGGCCTTCTCTGCCTGCTCGGCGCGTCGCTCGTAGGACTGCCGGTTCTCGACCGCCTCGGCGAGGCGGGACCGGTCGGTCTCCAGCGCGTCGGCCAGCTCCTCGTGCTGGGCACGGACGGTGGCGGCCTCGCGCTCCAGCGCCTCGGGATCCCGGGATGGGCGGGTGTCCTCGGGCTCGGCGGAGAGGAACCGCACCCGCTCGCCGGCGAGCTGCGCGGTGCCCCGGAACCGCTCCTGCAACGCGGACAGGCGGTACCAGGTCTCCTGGGCGCGGGCGAGGATCGGCGCGTCGGCGGCCATAGCCGAGTCCAGCGTGGCCTCGCGGGCGCGGGCCTCCTCCAGCTCACGTTCGACGACCGCACGGCGGGAACGGATCGCCGCCTCGTCGGCGACCTCCTTCTCCAGCTCGGTACGCAGGCTCAGGAGGTCGTCGGCGAGGAGTCGCAGCCGGGCGTCGCGGAGATCGGCCTGGACGGTGGCGGCACGGCGGGCGACCTCGGCCTGCTTGCCCAGCGGCCTGAGCTGGCGCCGAAGCTCGGCAGTGAGGTCGGTGAGGCGGGTGAGGTTGGCCTCCATCGCCTCCAGCTTCCGCAGCGCCTTCTCCTTGCGCTTGCGGTGCTTGAGGACGCCGGCCGCCTCCTCGATGTAGCCACGCCTGTCCTCAGGGCGGCCCGACAGCACGCCGTCGAGCTGGCCCTGGCCGACGATGACATGCATCTCGCGGCCGATCCCCGAGTCGCTGAGCAGCTCCTGGATGTCGAGCAGGCGGCACGAGTCACCGTTGATCTCGTACTCACTCTCACCCGAGCGGTAGACCCGGCGGGTGATCGACACCTCGCTGTACTCGATCGGCAACGCACCATCGTGGTTGTCGATCGTCAGCGACACCTCGGCTCGACCCAGCGGGCCGCGCCCCGCCGTGCCGGCGAAGATGACGTCTTCCATCTTGCCGCCGCGCAGCGCCTTCGCGCCCTGCTCGCCGAGCACCCAGGACATGGCGTCGACGACGTTCGACTTGCCCGAGCCGTTGGGCCCCACCACACAGGTGATGCCCGGCTCGAAGCGCAGGGTGGTCGCGGACGCGAAGGACTTGAAGCCCTTCAGCGTGAGGCTCTTGAGATGCACGAGACTCCGGCAAGGTCAGTCGGTACCGGCGCCGCGTGGGTCATCACACGGCCTAGTGAACTGACGATACCGCGCTGACCGGCATGAGCTGGGCAGCCGGAACCCACGGAGCGCCGGTGTCGGCAGCCCCGCGTGAGTGAAATCAGGTAAGTGCGGGCGCTTCGATCGAGGTGATGCGGCGCAGGTCGTCGTCTTGCGCGGCAAGCCCGGCCATAAGTCGGTCGTTATCGGCCTTCAGGCGGGCTACCTCGAACTCCAAAGCCTGCACCGTGATCCTCAGCCGCTGGACCTCGTCACGCATACGCTGATCTGTAGCGGTGCCGACGTGGCCAAACAGGGCCTTAGCCATTTGGTGTCTCCTCATATGGGCGTCTCGTGCCGGGTCATTCGGCGTGACGCGCGCCTTGCCCCGGCGAGTCCGGGCAGCGGTACATCCATACTCCCGCGCGCTTCGCCCCTGGTCAATGGCTCCGGCGTGGCGCGCGTCCGGGCGCGTCGTGAGCCTGGTCACCCGGTATACCGACACTACCCGGAAACACTGCCGTTACTCAGGCCGGCCCCTCGTCGGCGATGCGCCAGGGCTCCTCGGGCCCGTTCCTAACCAGGACGAACCCCCAAGTAAGGGAGCCGCCCTCCCGACCAGCGGTCTCGAAGAAGAGTGTTACGTCGAGTTCCGCGGGCACACGGACCGCCTGGCGGTAGGCGCCCCGGCTGTGAGGCGCATCCACCGCCGGGTCTAACCGGACATTGCGCACCGAACGGAGATTTACGAACCAATTACCCTGGCTCTGCTCCACCGCGACCCGGCGCTCAGGGGTGAGCACCGCGCGCGCCGTGTCGAGATCGTGGGCGTCTAGTGCATCCAGGTATGCGCGGACCACGACGACGGGAGCCGCGTCGTCGGCCGGCACCGGCACCTGCCGGGCCGGCACCAGCGCCAGCAACGTTCCTGGCCCGGCCACCACCGCCACCGCGGCCACAGCCAGCACCGCTACCAGGGTCGGCGCCGCGAACGCCGCCGCGAGCCGGAGCCCGCGCCGGCGCCGTGTCGCTGTCTCGCTCACGCCCCTCATCCTGCCGCCCGCCGCAGGCGAATGTCGGCATGCCTACCCACCCACGGGGCTACCGCGTGACGAAGCCCCTCAGACCACCACGAGCCGGCGTGACCTCCTCGGTCACCGCCGTAACGCGGCCTGGCGCGTTCCCGCCACGCAGCGCCGCGAGCAATCTGCGGCACGCGTCTGGCGACCCCTCGGCGACCACCTCGACCTGCCCGTCAGCGGTGTTCCGGGCCCAGCCCACCAGCCCGAGGTCCAGCGCGCGGGCCATCGTCCACCAGCGGAAACCCACGCCCTGGACGTAGCCGCGCACGCATGCGGTGAGGCGGACAGGTCCCTCGGGAACGGTCACGTACGCGAGTCTAGGAGCCCTGGAGAGGCACGAGAGGTGGCCACTAGGCTCGGCTCGGCGCACCCACCCGTCCGGAGGCTCCTCTCGCATGAAGCTCGTGCTGCGCACGCTGATCCTGATGAGCCTGATCGTGATCGCGCTGGCGATCTCCTGGTACCCGTGGCGCGAACCTGACGTCGACGTAGGCGCCAGCGCGCCAGCCGCGCCCGAAGCGGCACCCGTCCGGAACCGGCCCGATCCGCGTGCGGACCACTCTGCTCGCCCGCCCGTGATGTCCCCGGCGGACCAGGCTCTCGCGAGGGCGGTGGTCGCGCTCGTCAACGCGGAGCGCGCGAAGGCGAAGTGCCTGGCGGTGAGCGCCGATCCACGGCTGGCGGCTGCGGCGGTGCGGCACAGCGCGGGCATGGTCCGCCAGGGGCACCTGAGCCACACGGCGCCGGACGGCAGCGGACCGTGGCAACGCGCCCGCGCCGCTGGCTACCCGAATCCGACGGGCGAGAACATCGCGGTCGGCTACCGGGACGCGCGCACGGTGATGGCCGGCTGGGTCACGAGCAAGGCCCATCGCGCGACAATCGTCGACTGCCGGTCGCGCACGGTTGGCGTCGGGATCGCCCGGACCACCGCCGGCACGCCGTACTGGACACAACTGTTCGGCGCCTGACTCCTCCGCGCGGCACCGCATTCACGCGCGAGTTGTGGAGTTTCGAGGGTGCGCGGAGCGCCGGGACCCTC
>DASTOJ010000140.1:0-16387 GCA_035762565.1 Candidatus Methylomirabilota bacterium
TAGTCGCGCGTCGGCGCCTCGTTCAGCCGCCCGAAATTCGTCTTCGTGTACGGCCGCGGGGCCAGCAGGTCCGCGAAGATCGCCACCACACACAGCCCCACGATGACGACCCCGCCCCCCATCGCCAAACGATTTCGTCGGAGCCGCCGCACCCCGTCCCGCCAAAGCGAAGTCCCGCGCTCCGAGCGTTCCGCCTTCGAGCGCGGGCTTTGCCCGCGCAACTCCTCGGGGGAGGCAGGGAGGAGCGCGCCGTTAGGCGCGCGACGACCGTCGGAAGGGGGGCGCAGCCCCCCTCCGAGCCTAATATCGGATCCGGGGGTCCAGAGCACCATAGGCGAGGTCGACGACGAGGTTCATGACGGCCAGAAAGACACCGTACGTCAGGACCACGGCCATGATCATCGGGTAGTCGCGGCCGGTCATGGACTGCACGAAGAATCGGCCCATCCCCGGCACCCGAAAGATAGACTCGACGAAGAACGATCCGGTTCCCACCGCCGCGAACAGCGGCCCCAGCAGGGTGACGACCGGGATCAGCGCGTTCTTCAGCGCGTGCTTGAAGATCACCGGGGCCTCGCTCAGCCCCTTGGCCCGGGCGGTCAGCGTGTAGTCGGCCCGGATCACCTCTAGCATGCTGGCGCGCGTGAAACGCGCGATGATCCCCATCGGGGCCGCCGCCAGGGTGATGGTGGGTAACACCCAGTTGCGAGGCGAGTCCCACCCCCCCGTCGGAAACAGCGGAATCACGAACGAGAACAGGATGATCAGGAAGACGGCGAGCACGAAGTTCGGCACGGCGACACCGACCGTCGCCAGCGACACCGACACGTAGTCCCACCCGCGGTTCTGGTAGACGGCGGCCAGGACACCCAGCGTGAGCCCCCCCACGACGGCCAGCGCCAGCGCCATCGAGCCGAGTAACAGCGAGATGGGGAAGGTCTCCTTGAGGATCTCCGCCACGGTGCGGGTCTTGTAGACGAACGAGTGCCCGAAGTCCCCCCGCCCCGCCTTGGCGAGGAAGATCGCGAACTGCTGCCAGAGCGGCTTGTCGAGCCCGTAGTGGGCCGCCAGGACCTTCTGGGCCTCGGGGGAGAGCGGGTTGGCGCCCTCGGCGATCGGGTCCAGGGGGCTCCCGGGCGTCGCGTGCATGACCAGGAACGTCACCAGCGCCATGGCCAGGATCGTGGGAATCAGCCACAGCAGCCGGGAGACGACGTATTGGAACAACCAGGCTCCTCCGGTCGCCGCGCCGCCGGCCGGCCTCGGGCGAGTGTCCTACTATTTGGCAAGCGGTGGGGCGAGTCAAGGAGTTAACGGGTTGTTGACTCGGGGCGCCCCGCCGCCGCAGACTCATCGGGTTGGCCTGCGCCGGACCGGGCGGGCGGCCGGGGGAAAGGCTGTGCGAGCATGAGGGCGGAGGAGCGTCGCCTCAAGGAGGCCCAGGAGCGCAGCGCCCACTGGCGCCGGTGGGGCCCCTACCTCAGCGAGCGCCAATGGGGCACCGTCCGGGAGGACTACAGCCCCGATGGGACCGCCTGGGAGTACCTGCCCCACGAGCACGCCCGCTCGCGCGCGTACCGCTGGGGCGAGGACGGCCTGGCGGGCATCGCCGACAACCACGCCCGGCTCTGCTTCGCGATCGCCCTGTGGAACGAGCAGGACCCGATCCTCAAGGAACGCCTGTTCGGGCTCACCGGCAACGAGGGCAACCACGGCGAGGACGTCAAGGAATACTACTTCTACCTCGACTCCACACCGACCCACTCGTACATGAAGTGGCTGTACAAGTACCCCCAGGCCGCGTTCCCGTACGGGCGGCTGGTGGAGGAGAGCCGCCGCCGGGACCGCCGTCAGCCCGAGCACGAGCTGCTCGACACCGGCGTCTTCGACGGAGATCGCTACTTCGACGTGGTGGTCGAGTACGCCAAGGCCTCGAGCGACGACATCCTCGTCCGGATCATCGTCACCAACCGCGGCCCGGAGGCGGCGCCCCTGCACCTGCTGCCCACGTTGTGGTTCCGCAACACGTGGTCGTGGGACCGGGGAGTGCCCCGGCCTCGGCTGCGCGAGAGCGCCTCCCGGCCGGGGTGGCGGGCGATCGAGGCCGAGCACGTCTCGCTGGGCCGCCGCTGGCTCAGCGTGGAGGGCGCCGCCGACCTCCTGTTCACCGAGAACGACACGAACAAGCAGCGGTTGTGGGGCGTGCCCAACTCCTCGCCGTACGTCAAGGACGCCTTCAACGACTACGTCGTCGGTGGGCGCCCGGACGCGGTGAATCCGGCCCGGGTGGGGACCAAGGCGGCGGCCCACTACCGCCTCCGGCTGGGGCCTGGCGAGACGGCCACCGCGTGCCTGCGCCTGGCGGACACCGCGCCCAGCCGTGAGCCGTTCGGCCGGGCCTTCGACGCGACGCTCGCCGAGCGCCTGCGCGAGGCCGACGAGTTCTACGAGCGGTTCGAGCACCAGTCGGGCTCCGAGGACACCCGGAGCGTGATGCGCCAGGCCTTCGCCGGCCTGCTGTGGAGCAAGCAGTTCTATCACCTCGACGTCAAGCGCTGGCAGGCGGGCGATCCCACCGAGCCGGCGCCGCCCGCCTCGCGCCTGACCGGTCGCAATCGCGAGTGGGGGCACCTCTACAACGAGGACGTCGTCTCGATGCCGGACAAGTGGGAGTACCCCTGGTACGCCGCCTGGGACCTGGCGTTCCACACCATCCCGCTCGCGATGATCGATCCCGAGTTCGCCAAGTCCCAGCTCATCCTCTTCCTGCGCGAGTGGTACATGCACCCCAACGGCCAGATCCCGGCCTACGAGTGGGCGTTCGGCGACGTCAACCCGCCCGTGCACGCGTGGGCGGTCTGGCGCGTCTACAAGATCGACCGCCGCGTGTCGGGCGTCGCCGACCGCCTGTTCCTCGAGCGCGCGTTCCAGAAGCTGCTGCTGAACTTCACCTGGTGGGTGAACCGCAAGGACGCCGAGGGCAAGAACGTCTTCCAGGGCGGCTTCCTCGGGCTCGACAACATCGGCGTCTTCGACCGCTCGGCCCCGCTGCCGGGCGGCGGCCACCTCGAACAGTCGGACGGCACGTCCTGGATGGCCATGTACTGCCTCAACATGCTGGCCATCGCACTCGAGCTGGCGGCCGAGAACCCCGCCTACGAGGACGTCGCCTCGAAGTTCTTCGAGCACTTCGTGTACATCGCCAAGGCCATGAACGAGCTCGGCAACGGCATGACGCTGTGGGACGAGGCAGACGGCTTCTACTACGACATCCTGCACATGCCGGGTGACGTCCGCCAGCTGAAGGTGCGCTCGATGGTCGGCCTCATCCCGCTCTTCGCAGTGGAGACGCTCGAGCCGGAGATCATCGACCGGCTGCCGGGCTTCCGGCGCCGCATGCAGTGGTTCATCGACAACCGTCCCGAGTTCCGCGGCCACGTCACCACCAGCGTGGCCCCCCACGGCGGCGTCCGCCGGCTCCTGTCGATCGTCCGGCGGCCGCAGCTGCTGCGCGTGCTCGCCTACATGCTGGACCGCGAGGAGTTCCTGTCGCCGCACGGCATCCGCGCGCTGTCGCGCTGGCACCGGGAGCATCCCTACGTCATGTCCGTGGCCGGCACCGAGCACCGGGTGGACTACGAGCCGGGCGAGTCGACCACGGGGGTGTTCGGGGGCAACTCCAACTGGCGGGGGCCGGTCTGGTTTCCGGTGAACTACCTGCTCATCGAGTCGTTGCAGCGGTTCCACCACTTCTATGGCGACGACCTCAAAGTCGAGTGCCCGACCGGCTCCAGCCGCCTGCTCAACCTGTGGGAGGTCGCCGCCGAGCTGTCGCGCGGGCTCACCCGGCTGTTCCTGCGCGGCCGCGACGGTCGCCGCCCGATCTACGGCGCGGGCGAGCGCTTCCAGCAGGATCCGCACTGGCGCGACCTGATCCTCTTCCACGAGTACTTCCACGGGGACGAAGGGCGTGGCCTCGGCGCCAGCCACCAGACCGGGTGGACAGGGTTGGTGGCCAAGCTGATCGAGCAGAGCGGCGCATGACGACGCTCGACACCCCTCTCGACGCCGGCCGCGGCCCGGACACCGCCGACCTGGCGGTGGTGCTGCGGGCGCTGGCCGCAGCCGGTGAAAAGCTCGACCTCTGGCCCAACGACGTGGTCGTGCCGGCGCTGGACGCGACGGGGCGCGCGTGCACCCTGGTCTCGGAGGAGATGGAGGAGATCCGGCACGGCCGGGCCTCGACCGGCCACGCGAGGATCCTGGACCTGGTGCCCACGTCGCCGCATCAGCGCGTGCCGCTCGTCGTCGGCAGCGCCGAGGATGTTCGGCTGGTCGAGGAGTTCTTCGCCGACAGGCGCCCGTAGAAGGAGGAGACGAATTGTCGATCACCGAACGCGTACGCGAGATCCTGAGTTGGTACGGCAGCGACAGCCCCGGCACGCTCACGAACCTGGCCCGGATGCTGAGCGCGGGCACGCTGGGGGGCACCGGTCGCATGGTCATCCTGCCGGTCGACCAGGGCTTCGAACACGGGCCCGCGCGCAGCTTCGCGCCCAATCCGGCCGGCTACGACCCGCGCTATCACTTCCAGCTCGCGATCGAGTCGGGCTGCAGCGCGTACGCGGCACCGCTCGGGTTCCTGGAGGCCGGCGCCCGGGACTTCGCCGGCCAGGTCCCGCTGATCCTCAAGCTCAACAACCACGACGTGCTGTACGAGGAGAAGGACCCGATCCAGGCGATCACCGGCTCGGTGCGCGACGCGCTCCGGCTCGGCTGCCTCGGCATCGGCTACACCATCTACCCCGGCTCGACCCACCGCCTCGACATGTACACCAAGCTGCGCGAGCTGGCCGAGGAGGCGAAGGCCAGCGGGCTGGTGGTGGTGGTGTGGTCGTACCCGCGCGGCTCGGGGCTATCCAAGGAAGGCGAGACCGGCATCGACGTTACCGCCTACGCCGCCCACATCGCCGCCCAGCTCGGCGCGCACATCGTCAAGGTGAAGCTGCCCTCGGCCCACCTGGAGCAGGCGCCGGCGAAGAAGGTGTACGAGAGCGAGGGCGTGCCGGTCGGGACGCTGGCCGAGCGTGTCCGCCACGTCGTGCAGTCCACGTTCAACGGCCGGCGCGTCGTGATCTTCTCGGGCGGCCCGACCGCCAGCGACGACCAGGTGTACGACGAGGTCCGCGCCATTCGCGACGGCGGCGGCTTCGGCTCGATCATCGGCCGCAACTCGTTCCAGCGCAAGAAGCCCGACGCGCTGAAGTTCCTCGGCACCATCATGGGCATCTACGCCGGCACCCACAAGTGATCGTCCTCGCCGGCGACGTGGGCGGCACAAAGACTGCCCTGGCGCTGTTCGACAAGAGCGAGCGCGGCCTGGTGCCCGTGCGCGACGACGCGCTGCCCAGCCGGGGGTTCGCCTCGCTGGAGGCGGCCATCGAGAAGTTCCTCGGTGCCGGGCCGCGGCCGGCGATCGCGGCCGTGTGCCTCGGCGTGGCCGGGCCCGTCGTGGATGGCCGGTGCGTGGCCACCAACCTGCCGTGGGTGATCGACGAGGGCGCTTTGGCCGCCGCGATTCCCGCGGCCCGAGTGAAGCTGCTCAACGACCTGGAGGTGGCGGCCCACGGCGTGCTGGGCCTGCCCGAGGCCGAGCTGCGCCCGCTGCAGGCCGGGGTGGCCCGCCGCGGCAATCAGGTTCTCATCGCGGCCGGCACCGGCCTCGGGGAGGCCGTGATCGTCCACGACGACGAGCGGCGCATCGTCATCGCCAGCGAGGGCGGGCACGGCGATTTCGCGCCACGGGGCGAGCTGGAGGACGACCTGCTGCGCTTCCTCCGCAAGGAGTTCGGGAGCGTTTCCTATGAGCGGGTGCTCTCGGGTCCCGGCCTCGTCAACGTCTACCGCTTCCTGCGTGACACCGGCTGGGCCGGCGAATCGCCCGACGTGGCCGAGCGCATGCGCACCGGCGATCCCGGCGCCGTCATCAGCGAGATGGGACTCGGCCGGCGCGACCGCCTCTGTGACAAGGCCCTCGACATCTTCGTCTCCGTCTACGGGGCGGAGGCGGGCAACCTGGCCCTCAAGGCCATGGCGACCGGCGGCGTGCTGGTGGGGGGCGGCATCGCACCCCGCATCATCGAGCGGATCGCCGCCGGCGGCTTCGTGGCGGCCTTCCGGGCGAAGGGCCGGCTCTCGGCGCTCATGGAGACCCTGCCCGTCAGCGTGGCCCTCAACCCGCGCGCGCCGCTGCTGGGGGCCGGCCGGGTCGCCGCGGGGCTGTGCTGAGGATTTTCCGGCGTGTGGCCGCCCGGTCACCGTCACCGCGCCGCAAAGCGCGCGAAGCTGTCTTGCCCCACCCGGGGCAGCCGTTTAGAATTTTTGGGGCGCCGGCGTACCGGGCCGCCCCGCCGGGAACCAGCTTGGGGGTTGAACAGCGATGATCTCCTATCACGGCCTGACGGACATCGGGCGGCGTCGACCGCTCAACGAGGACGCCATCCACGCCGGCGACGGCCTGTTCGTGGTCTGCGACGGCATGGGGGGGCACAAGGCCGGCGAGGTGGCCTCGCAGCTCGCCACCGAGGTGATCGGCGCCTTCGTGCGGCGCTCGGGCGCCGATGCCGAGATCACGTGGCCGTACGGCCTCGACCCGACGCTGTCGTTCAACGGCAATCGCCTGCGCACCGCAATCCAGCTGGCCAACCGGGCCGTCTTTCGCAAGGCCGCCTCCTCGGACGACTACACGGGCATGGGCACCACGGTGGTGGCGATCGTCCTTTCGCCAAACGGGTCCCGGATGACCTTCGCGCACGTGGGGGACAGCCGGATCTACCTCATCCGCGAAGGCGCGATCCTGCAGCTCACCCACGACGATTCCTGGGCCAACCTCGACTGGCGGGGGGGGCCGGACGACACCGAAACGGCCTCGATGAAGAACGTGCTGACGAAGGCGCTGGGCGCACGCGAGGACGTCGACTTCGAGGTCACGGAGGATGATCTCGAGGACAGGGACGTCATCTTGCTGTGCTCCGACGGGCTCACCAACATGGTGCCCGACCGGCGTCTGCTCGAGATCATCTCGGCGCACGGGACCGACGTCGAAGGCGCCTGTGGCGAGCTGATCGCCGCGGCCAATGCCGCGGGGGGGCGTGATAACATCAGCGCGATTCTCGTCCGATACGGCTCCTGACCCGGGGACCACGAGCGGCGGAGGGGCCGCGTAGGGCATGCCCGAGAAGGTTGGCAAGTACGAGATCGTCGAGCGCATAGGACGGGGTGGCATGGGTCTGGTCTACAAGGCCCGCGACCCGATCCTGGACCGTTTCGTCGCCCTCAAGGTCATCTCGACCGACGCGGACATCACCGACGAGCTCCGCGCCCGATTCTTCCGCGAAGCCCAGGCGTGCGCTCGGCTGAGTCACCCCAACATCGTCACCGTCTACGACATGGGGGAGCACGAGGGACGGCTCTTCTTCGTCATGGAGCTGCTGGAAGGCGACGAGCTTCGGAAGCTCATCGCCCAGCGGAAAGCTCTGACCCTCCAGGACAAGCTGTCCATCATGATGCAGGTCTGCGACGGGCTGCACTACGCGCACGAGCGAGGCATCGTCCACCGTGACATCAAGCCCGGCAACATCATGCTGCTGCGCAACGGGCAAGTGAAGGTCCTCGACTTTGGCATCGCCCAGATCGCCGCGACCGAGGGCGGTCTCACGCGCACGGGTCTCATCATGGGGACGCTGCGCTACATTGCTCCCGAGCAGGTGCGCGGTCGGGCCGACCATCGGGCCGACATCTTCTCGGTCGGCGCGGTCACCTACGAGCTGCTCGGCCTGCGGCCGCCGTTCACCGGCGACGATCCCATGCAGCTCCTCGAGCAGCTCCGGACCGAGGAGCCCCCCTCCCTGACCGAGGTGGACCCGACCATTCCCGCGGACCTGGCCGCCGTCGTCCAGCGCGCGATGCGCAAGCAGCCGGACCAGCGTTTCCAGGATCTCGAGCAGATGCGCGCCGAGCTCGAGCACGTGCAGCGCGGCCTCGTCGACGAGACGCAGCAGGTGCGCACGCGCCTTCGCCGGCAGCGCGACCGGCTGCTCCAGCTCCAGGCGACCCTGGCCGAACGGACCGGCACTCCGGTCGACGACGAGACGACCGTCGCCATCGACGAGCGGGCCCGCTTGCCGACGATGCGTGCGCTCGAGACCGAGTTCGCGCGCCGCATCGAGACGCTGGAGGCTCGGATCGTCCAGGCGGACGCACTGACGCCGGCGTTGCAGCGCGGTCAGGAGCTCCTGCGGGGCGGCCAGTACTCCGACGCCGCGCTCGAGTTCGAGGCGATCGTCGCCGAGATGCCCGAGCACTCCCTGGCGATCGAGCTGCTTCAACAGGCGCGCGCACAGGCGGAGCTGCACCGGCGCCGGCAGATCGCCGCCCAGTTCCTGCAGGAGGCGCGCACGGCGTTCGACGAGGGGCAGTACAGCCTCTGCCTGGAGATCCTCAAGCAGGCCGCCGATGTCTCGGCGCCCGCCGAGGACGCCGCGGAGTTCGCGGACCTTCGAACGAGCGCGGAGGCCGCCCTGACCGCGCAGGACGCCGCTCGCCGCCTGCGCGAGCAAGCGGAGCGGGCCCGCGAGGAGATGACACGGAAGCGCTACCTCGCGCGGGCGGCGGGCTCGGCGCAGCACGTTCCGGAGCCGTGGACCGCCGCCGAGTCAAAGCTGGCCGAGGCGCAGGCCGCATTCGACGGCCAGTCGTTCCGGTCCGCCATCGAGCTGTTCGACGCCGCCGCGGCGCTCTACGGGCGCTGCGAGGAGGTGGTCCGCGACCTGACCCGGCCGGACCGCCGGCAGGCCGAGGAGGCCCAGGAGCGCGCGGCCCAGGGTCAGCGGGACGCGATCGCCGTCAACGGTGAGCAGCTGGCCGCAACCCTCAGCCACGAAGCCGAGCGGAAGCTGGAGGAAGGCCGGGCCGCCTTCGGCGAGAAGCAGTACGTGAAAGCTGCCGAGGCGTTCGATGCCGCGCTCGTCTTCTATCGCCGGGCGGAGAACCAGGCGCGGGAGGTCGTACGCCGACAACGTGAGCAGGCCGAGCAGGCTCGGCATTCGATGGCGGAGCAACGCCACCTGGCCGAGGCCGCCGACGCGGCCTCGCGGGGTGTCGCCGAGTGGGCGGAGGCGGAGGCCGCTGCCGCGTCCGGCGAAGCGGCCTATCGGCGTGACGCTCACGACGAAGCCGGCCGGGCTTTCAACCAAGCCGCCGGCCTCTATCAGCGCGCCGAGGAAGTCGCGCGCGGCATCGCTCGAGCCCTGGAAGCCGCGCGCGCGGAGGTCGACAAAGCCCGCCAGTCGGTCGCCCTGGCGCGCCGCGCGGCCCTCGAGCGGGAAGCCGCGAAGCACGCGTCAGAGCCGTGGCGGCTGGCCGAGAGCGCCGAGGCGGAGGCGGGCGCGCAGCTGGAGCGCGAGGACTACACGGCCGCGCGCCGCCTGCTCGGCGAGGCCCGGCGCCACTACGCGGCCGCCTCCGAGGCGGCCGGTATCGCCGCCGAGGCCGAGGTCCGCCGTTTCGACGCGATGATGTCCGATGCCCGGCGGTTGTTCGAGTCCGGCGACCTGACGGCGTGCCGGCGCCGGGTGAACGAGGTGCTCGCGCTGAGGCCGGACCACCCCGCGGCGTTGCTCCTCGGGCGTGAGACCGACGAAGAACTTCGGCGGATCGCGGCAGCCCCTGCGCCGGCGGCGACGCCAGCGTCCTCCACCCAGGCGGGCCCGGCAGGCGTCGAGCCGCCGTCCGAGGCCGTGGAGGCCGAGATCCGCCGCCTGGACGCGATGGTGTCCGAGGCCCGGCGGCTGTTCGAGTTCGGCGACCTGATGGCGTGCCAGCGCCGAGTCAACGAGGTCCTCGCGCTGAAGCCGGATCACGACGCGGCGTTGCGGCTGGCTC
The DNA here is from genome assembly GCA_035762565.1 of Candidatus Methylomirabilota bacterium. GTDB lineage: Bacteria > Methylomirabilota > Methylomirabilia > Rokubacteriales > CSP1-6 > AR5. The sequence continues at coordinate 9,943 of DASTOJ010000140.1, forward strand.
GCGAGACCGACGAAGGGCTTCGGAGGATGGAGCAAACCGCCGAGGATGCCGCGCCCCCGACGGGCTACATCGATGTGCGCGCGCTGCGGAAGGAGGCGCCTTCCGTTACCGCCCCCCTGCCCGCTCCTCCGGGAGCCGCCGCCGCGGCCCCGGGCAGGCCAATGGCGGCTCGTGAGGGCAGCGCCCGAGCGCGGCCGACGAGCCGCGATCGGAGTCCCGGCCCGCCGACCCCGTCGCGCCGAGTCCTCTGGCCCGCTGCGGCCGTCGGTGGATGTCTTGCCATCGGATTCGGGGCGTACTTCCTTCTCTCGAGGCCGGCGCCTCCTGTGGCACCCCCTGCGAGCGAGGCGCCCTCGTCGGCGCCGACGGCTTCCGGCCCGCCCGCCGTGGTCTCGCCGCCGGTCTCCGGCGCCCGCCCATCACCTCAGGCCGGGAGCACGGAGGCTGCGAAGGCCGAGGTGAACCGGCAGGCTACCGAGGCGCGCCTCGCGGCGGAGAGAGCTGCTGCGGAGAAGGCGGCAGCGGAGAGGGCAGCGGTGGACAGGGCGGCAGCGGACAAGGCGGCCGCCGTCAAGGCCGCGGCGGACAAGGCGGTGGCCGACAAGCTGGCCACGGAGCGAGCGGTGGCCGAGAGGGCAGCGGCGGACAAGGCGGCCGCTGCCAAGGTGGCGGCGGAGCGGGCGGCGGCCGAGAAAGCCGCGGCCGACCGCGCGGCCGCGGCGAAACTGACAGCGGAGCGGGCGGCGGCCGAGAAAGCTGCGTCCGAGAAGACGGCCGCCGCCAGGCTGGCGGCGGAGAAGGCCGCGGCGGAGCGGGCGGTGGCGGAGAAGGCCGCGGCCGACAAGGCGGCGGCGGAGAAGGCCGCGGCTGACCGGGCAGGGGCGGAAAAGCTCGCCGCCGAGCGGGCGGCGGCGGACAAAGCCGCGGCCGACCGGGCAGCTGCGGAGAAACTAGCGGCGGAGCGGGCGGCGGCCGAGAAAGCCGCGGCCGACCGGGCGGCCGCCGAAAAGCTCGCAGCGGAGCGGGCGGCCGCCGCCGAGCGGCAGCGTCAGCAGGCCGAAGCCCTTCGGCGGGATGCAGAGGCGAGGCAGATCGCCATGCTGAAGGCCACCGTCGAGGAATCCAAGGGTCGAGCGCTGATGCGCCGCGAGCAGGCGGTCAAAGCCGACGCGAACCGGCTGGCCAAGGACCTGTTCAGCGCAGCGGAGAAGAAGCTCGCCGAGGCCGACGCGCAGGCGCGAAGCCAGGGCTTCGAGGCGGCCAACCGCACATATCAGGACGCGGCCGAACGGTACATGGAGGCTGGACTCCGGGCGGGCGGGGTTCGCGAAGCCAAGGCCCAGGCCGACAGCGCGAGGGCGCGAATGGCCGCCGAGAAGCAACGAGCCAAGCAGGAGTCCCCGGAGTTCAAGGCCGCGTTGGCCGAGGAACGTCAGGGGGACTCCCTCTACGAGCAGTGGTCCTACCGGGAGGCTGCCGAGCGATTCCGGACGGCCGAGATGCTCTTCTCGAGGGGCACAGCCGCCCCGGCGCCGCCGCCGAAGCGAAGGGCCGTGCCGCCGTCGTTCTGATCCGCGTACCGAAACGCTAGGGGAAGACCGGGAACATCCTCGACCAGTAGTTTGGACGATTGCTCTCCGCGCGCATCTTCGATTTGGCCGGGACCGCGTCCTCGATGGTCATGGCTACGTAGTCCCGGACCTCCTGGGTGAGGGGACGCTTCAGCAGAGGGAGCACGCGGTCGATCTTCCGGAGGATCTCGGGGTCCCGCTCTCCGTCACGATACCGGGTGAGATCTCGCTCTGCCTCGGCCTGCGCTCCCGCCCGCAAGTAAGCCAGACCGGAGTGGAGATCGCGGTCTGCCGCCATGGTCGTTTCCGTAGGCGCCAACCACCCGATCAGCCCAGACAGGGTCGCGACCACCACGAATCGAAACTTCCACATGATTCCAGTTTCCCTTGACACGACGAAGACGTCGACTTATTTCCCCCCGAAGCGAACCGACATCCCGACGATGGGTCCATAAGCAAGATACTCTTCATGCCCGTTGATGTACTGGACGCGCCCACCCCCATATACCGAGACCGTATCGCTGAGCAGGTACCGGACAGTCACGTCCGCCGTGACCCCATACGCAAAGGTGGTCCCATCAATCCGATTCGCCCTGACACCCGTGGGAGAGCTAGCGTCCGCTTCCAGACTGTATACGACGTCGCGATCGTCTCGAGTCTCAGCGCCGAGGAACGGAGTGATGCTCACCGGCAGCAGCCACTTGGCGTCTTCCGTGAGGTGCACGGTGGCGTTCATCGGGATGGTGGCCCCGTAGATGAAGTCGGTCGTCTTCACTCGGTCACGGAAGCCCGCATCGGAGCAATCGTCATTCCGGCAGACGAGGTACAACCCGGGCGGGTTGAACGAGTTGAGCGTGGCGGCGAGCAGGCTCAGGTTGGCGTATTGGCGGGAGGTCTCGGCATAGATCAACTTGACGCCGGCCCCCACCGAGAAGTCCAGCCGGCCCGGGATCACGTCCGGAAACAGGTAACTCGCACCGAAGTCCATATCGATGCGGGTCGTGTCGAGGAATTCCTGGGCTACACGGTCGCCGGGGAAATACTGCTCGCCGGAGAAACCGATGAGAGGAAGGCCATTGTCTGGCCGATAGATGACGTCGCTGCGTGTCTCGAAGGAGACGTACTGGAACGAGCCGGCCACCGTCCATCGGTTCTTCTGGGCAGCAACCTGAAGGCCCCACTGGGGATACAGGTCCTCAACCGGCTTCGAATTCTCGCTTGGGAACTGGTCGAACAAGGCAGTTCCACTGGGATCGAAAATCGGGAAGTTCCCGAGCCCGGCCGGGGAGTGGAAGCCGTTTTTCTCGATATGGGTGAGCCAGAGCTGGGGGGTAACGATCCACGACCACCCATCCTGAGCCACCGCCGGGGCGTACGCTCCCAAGCTGACGACCGCGAGAACTGCAAGGACCAGGATCGTCTGAATCGGGACTCGCCTCATGCTCGTCGCCTCCTGAACAGCGCAGCGCTCGTCGTTCGTCCAGCGGTCAATTCGCTCGTCTCCCGGCCGAGTGCAACCATATCCCGGCCTGAACCGCCAGTGTAGGCACTCTAACCTAAAACGGCGTAAGGTTATTCGACTCAACCGAAAAGTGTCAACAAAAAAGACCACCCCGGACTCGGGGTTACCTCGGGTCCCTGGTGGTGGCGCCCTTGACCCGGAGGGCCTGCAGGGTGTCCCCGTGCTTGATCGTGATGGTCACCGGCTCGCACTGCACCGTGCGCCACACCCACTCGTGCAGCTCGGGACTGATGAGGATCTCGCGGGGGCCGGCGGCGTCGCAGTAGCGGGTGGCGCGGTTCACCGCCTCGCCGATCACGGTGTACTCCATCCGCTCGTTGGACCCGATGAAGCCGTGCAGCACCTCGCCGCAGTGCACCCCGATGCCCATCTCGCAGGTCGTGTGGCCGCGGGCCGAGCGGGTGGCGGTCACCGCCTTGATCGCCTCCTGCATCGCCACGGCCGCCCGCACGGCCTTTTCGTGCTGCTGGAGATCGGCCTCGGGACTGCCGAACACCACCAGCATCGCGTCGCCGATGAACTTGTCCACGGTCCCATCGAACCGGAACGCCACCTCCACCAGCGCCGAGAAGTAGTCGTTGAGCATGTCGACGACGTCCTCGGACTCGAGCGAGGCGCTGATCTTCGTGAACTCTCGGATGTCGGTGATGAGCACCGTCACCTCGGACCGCTGGCCCCCCAGGCGCATGCGCCCCACCCGGGCGCTGGACAGCAAGCGGTCCCGCACCTTGGGCGAGAAGTTCGTCATGAGGCGCGTCATGAGGTTGGCGTTCGCCCGCAGCTCCTCCTGCATGCGGTGCTGGACGATGATGAGGGCGGCGTGCTGCGCCAGGGCGAGCAGGAGCCGGAGGTCCACGGGTGAGAACGCGTTCAGGGACCGGTGGCTGACCGCGCACAGGACTCCCACGGCCTCGTTCTTCCAGAGGATCGGCGCGTACATCGCCGACTGCGCCTTGCGGGCGAGGGGGGTGATCGTGACGTCGGGGTCCGTCGTCCGGCACCACACGAACGCCTGGCGGCGCTCCATGGCGTCCCGGGCCTGGCTGAGGCTCACCTCGGGGCTCTCGAGCGGCACGTGCGCCTTCAGGAGCAGCTGGCCGGTCGGCACGTCCCGGACCAGCAGCGCGCCGCTGGTCGCGCGGGGGATCGCGTCCACCAGCCGCTGGACGATCGTCTGCAGCGCCGCGTCCAGGCGCGTCTCGGCGCCGAGCTGGAGTGGGAGGTCGTACAGCATGGCCAGGCGCGACTTCATCTCCTCACCGGTCTGTTCCGCCTGCGGAAGGAGGGAGCCGCGGGCGTCGAGCGTGAGCGTGATGTCGCCGCTCAGCCCGCCGGTGACAACCGCGTCCTCCCCGGCGCCGCTGGTGTCGGCCGCCACGCGGTCTTCGAGCGTGAGGGTCGTGTTGCCGATCTGGATGGCCTCGCCCGGCTGGAGCTGGCGGCGCCCGAGGCCCCGGATGTCCTCGCCCTTGACGATGGTCCCACTCGCGCTGTTGAGGTCCTCGATCCAGTACCGGGAGTCCTCCAGCGAGATCACTGCGTGCGGCCGCGACACCGTCTTGTCGGGTGACAGGTCGAGGTCGATGGAAACGCCCGTCTTGGCCCGTCCGATGACGGCCTTGCCGGTGTCCGCCTCGAAGATGGCTTCCTTGCCCTCGTACACGTAGACGAGACGGATCACGGGCAGCTACCGGTATGCCCGAGCCGGGCGGAGAGCTCGTAGGAAGCCGACGCTGGTCTCGTACGCCCCGTGGGCGAAGAGGGACGCGGGCAGCATGGGGCACCTATGATAGCGCCGGCCAGAAGCCAGGCGCGCCGTCTTTTCCGACAGCCCGGGATGCTGGTGGTCAGGTCGCGCGGGCGTCGTCGTCGATCCGGAGCGGTAAGGTCACCGTGAAGGTCGAGCCCTCGCCCACCTCGCTGTGGACGTCGATCGTGCCGCCATGGCTCTGCACGATGCCGAGGCTGACCGACAGCCCGAGCCCGGTCTGGGTGACCTCGGGCTTGGTGGTGAAGAACGGATCGAAGATCCGGCTCAGGATGTCGGCCGGGATGCCGGGGCCGCTGTCCTCGAACGCCACCCGGACGGTCTCGCCGGCGAGCGTAGTACGGATGGTGAGAGTGCCGCCGTCCTTCATGGCGTAGATGGCGTTGTTGATGATGTTCAGGAACACCTGCTTGATGCGGGGCACGTCCATTTCTACCATCGGCAGATCGGGCGCGAAGGCCTCGGTCACGGTGATCGTGTTAAAGGCGCCCTGCCGGCGGACCATGCCCACCACCTGCTCGAGCACCCCGTTGACGTCGGCCGGCTCCGGCATGAAGTCGCTGTGCCGGCTGAACTGCAAGAGGTCGCGCACGATATCGCGCGCGCGCGAAGCCTCTTCCTGGATCAGCCCCAGCTCCTCGCGAAAAGGGGCCTCCGGGGGCAATCGCTCGGCGATGAACGACGCGAATCCGAGCACCGTGGTGAGAGGATTGTTGATCTCGTGAGCGATGTTGGCGGCCAGCTCGCCGATGGCGGCGAGCTTGGTGGACTGCACCAGCTGGGCCTGCGTCTGCTTGAGCTCGGCCATCTGCTCCTTGACGTCCTCGTACAGCCGCGAGTTCTCGACGGCCAGCCCACCCTGCAACGCGATGCCCTCGGCCAGGCGCAGCTCCTCGGCCGTGAAGCGGTGCGGCTGGTCGAGCCACAGCAGGGAGAATCCGCCGATCAGCTCGTCCTTCCAGAAGATCGGCTGGATGAGCATCGACTTGTGCGCGACGACCCGGGCCGCCGCCGTGCTGCTCCATCCCTCGCGCTGGCTGTCGGCGGCGGCGATTGGTCCCTTGGCGTCCCGCAAGGCCTGGATGACCGGGTCATCGAGCGAGAGACTCGAGGCTGCCGTGGCGCCCAACACATCTTTGGGGATGTGGTAGCCGACCAGCGGCACGAAACGGCTACGGTCGGACGCGAGCAGCCACGCCACGCCCATGTCGGCCCCCAGCGCCCGCACCATGGCGCGCGTGGCCCGGCGCAAGACCTCGGACAGCTCCAGCGTGGAGCCGAGCGCACGGCTGACCGTCACCAGCGTCTCATTGTGGCTCAGCCGGACCTGCGTCTCCTCGTGCAGGCGCGCGTTACGGATGGCCACCGCCGCCGACGTCGCCAACGCCTGCACCAGCGCGACCTCCTCGGGCGTGAACTCGCGGCGCTGTCGCGCGTACCCCACCAGCACCCCGACCGGCAGGTCCTCCAGCAGGAGCGGCACCGCCACCAGGGACATGAGACCCTCGGCCTGGGCCCAGTCACGCTCCTTGAGCCGCGGATCGACCGGAAGGTCGGCGATCGCCAGCGGGGCCAGGTGCTCCA
>DASTOJ010000141.1:0-2198 GCA_035762565.1 Candidatus Methylomirabilota bacterium
GGTGGCGCTGTTCATCGCCTACACGCGGCCCCCGATGGTCCTCTACGGCACGCTGGCCATCCTGTTCGTGGCCTACCTCACCAAGGAGATGCCGGTCGGCTACGCGCAGTCGGACGCGACGTTCCGCGGAATCCCGCCCGAGCTGGAGGAGGCCGGGCGGATCCTGGGCGCGGGCCGGCTGCGCATCCTGCGCGACGTGACGGCACCGCTGGCCCGTAGCGGGATCATCGCCGCCTGGTGCTTCATCTTCATCGGGGTCATCCGCGAGCTGTCGGCGTCCATCATCCTGTTCACGCCGGCGACCAAGGTGATGTCGGTCGTCATCTTCGACTTGAAGGAAGAAGGCCAGTTTGGCGCCATCGCCGTGCTCGGCATCGTGATGCTCCTGCTGACCTTCGCGACCGTGGGCCTCGTGCAGGCCGTGCTGGGCCGCGACGTGCTGGGGATGCGCGAGTGATGGGCGGCGCGCCGGCCGGTCGCCTGGCGCTGGCCGCGCTCGTGTTGCTCACGGCCACGGCGCTGGCCGGCGCCCAGCCGCCCGCCAAAGCCCGGGTCGGATTGCTGGGCGTCGCGCCGGATTCGATGATGCCGACCTTCCGCGAGAGTCTGCGCGAACTGGGCTGGGTGACAGGTGAGAACCTCCTCATCGAGGAGCGGTACGCCAAAGGAGGCGACCTCGCGCGTATTCCCGGCCTCGCGGCCGATCTCGTCAAGCTCCGCGTCGACGTCATTGTGACGGTCGGAAACACGGCAACGGGGGCCGCGAAGGTGCGGGTCCCGGCCATGTACGAGTCCCGGGCCTTCGTCGAAGCCGGCGGGCTCATGTCCTACGGCGCGGACCGGGGGGCGGGCTATCGTCGTGTCGCGGCTCAGGTCGACCGGATCCTGAGAGGCGCCAGGCCCGCCGAACTCCCCGTCGAGCAAGCCACGCGAATCGAGTTCGTCGTCAACGAGAAGACGGCGAAGGCGCTGGGCATCACCTTGTCGCCACAGGTGCTCAGCCGCGCGGACGAGGTGATCAGGTGAGGGCGCCGTGCCCGGCGTGAGCTTGAAGGGGCTGACGCGGCGGTACGGCGACGTGGCCGCCGTGCGGGATCTCTCGCTGGATATCAAGCCGGGCGAGCTGGTGGCGCTGCTGGGGCCGTCGGGCTGCGGCAAGACGACCACGCTGCGGCTGGTCGCGGGCTTCCTGGCGCCGGAGTCCGGCGAGATCTGGGTGGGCGATCGGTGTCTGTCGTCCCCGCAACAGGTCGTGCCGCCCGAGCGCCGGCGCATGGCGATGATCTTCCAGAGCTACGCGCTGTGGCCGCACATGACCGTGGCCCAGAACGTGGCTTACGGCCTGCGGTTCAAGTCCGGCCTCGCGCGGGCCGACCGCGATCGTCGCGTGGCGGAGATGCTGCGGGTCGTCCAGCTCGGCGGCTACGAGGGCCGCTACCCGGGCGAGCTGTCGGGCGGCCAGCAGCAGCGGGTGGCGGTGGCGCGCGCGCTCGTGGTCGAGCCCGAGATCCTGCTGCTCGACGAGCCGCTGTCCAACCTGGACGCGAATCTGCGCGAGGAGATGCGCTTCGAGATCCGGCGGCTGCACGAGGCGTTCGGCATCACCACGCTCTACGTCACGCACGACCAGGCCGAGGCCATGGTGATCTCCGACCGGATCGCCGTGCTGGAGCGAGGACGCGTCGTGCAGGTCGGCACGGCCGACGAGGTGTTCCTCTCTCCCCGGACGCGCTTCGTGGCCGAGTTCATCGGCAAGACGAACCTGGTGGAGGGCGTGGCCGCGACGCCGGACACGGTCAGCGTCGGCGGGCTGCGGCTGCGCGTGGGCGCCGGCGGCCTCGCGCCCGGCGCGCCCGTGACGGTGTCGATCCGACCCCATGATGTCGCGCTGGCGGCGCCGGCCGAGGCTGCCGGGCCCGGCGTGAACGCGCTGCGGGGGAGCGTGCAGCGCGCCAGCTTCCTGGGCGACAGCGTCGACTACCAGGTCCGGCTGGCCGACAGCGACGTCGTGCTGCGCGTGGCCGCGCCGGCCTCGCAGCGGCTGCGGGTGGGCGAGGCCGTCGCGCTGAGGATCGATCCCGCCGCCTGCGTCGCGCTGGCGGCGGCCGAGGAGCGTGCATGAGCCAGGGACGACGACCGCTCGACGGGATCCGCGTGCTGGAGCTGGCCCAGATCGTGGCCGGCCCCTTCTGCGGCAC
>DASTOJ010000142.1:0-2168 GCA_035762565.1 Candidatus Methylomirabilota bacterium
CATCACGCGCCACCCGAACTGCGGCTCCAGCCACGACGCGAGCAGGCTCGTGACGACGTAGGCGCCGGCAACGTCGCCTCCGATCAGCACCATCAGCCAGCTGCGATGGCGGACCGGCATCGTCTCCGCGAGCAGCGTGAATGCGATCGGCAGCATCCCGCCCACCGCCATGCCCATCAGGAAGCACATCACGAGGTTCAGCTCGAACATCGGCATCGAGCCGCAGATCGAGGTCGCGATGAACATCAGGCCCGCGAGCAGGATCGACGCGCGGCGGCCAATCCGGTCCCCGAGCCATCCCCACGCGAACGAGCCGACGACCATGCCCACCAGCGCGCACAGCGGGAAAATGGCGACGGGCACATCGCCATCCGGGTGCAGCGCCGACTTCAGGCCGTACTCCTCCGCCATGCCGGGCACCACGAACGCGAGCGTGGTCGGCTTCATCACGTCGATCGTCACCGCCGCCGCCATCACGAGGAGCAGCAGGACGTGCGCGAGCCGCAGCGGCGCCTCGTCGAGCGTCTGGACGCGCAGGTTCGCGGCGGCGGCGTCGCGCCGTCGGGCGGAGCGGGCGGGCACGAGCCCGTAGGCGGAGAGCGCCAGTCCGCCCACGATCAACCCCATCCCCGCGAGCATCCCGGCGTCGACGGGCATCCCGACGAGCCGGTACTGCATGTCGCGCGCGCCGAGGAACATCGGCAGGTGCAGCACGACGCCTACGATCACCGCGCCCGTCCCGAGCCAGAAGGCGCGGCGATCGCGGAACATGATCGCCGGGCGCGCCGCTGTGCCCCCGGTTCCCACGGGACGCTATACGTGCGGGTTTGCGCGATGGTTCGGCGTCAGCGGCCGCGGAGGATGAGGCGGAGGAGGCGGCGGGGGCGTTTGCCGTGCCAGGCGGTGCGTTCGTTGCTCTCGGGGAAGGGCTGGTCGGGTATGGGCGTGCCGAGGAACTCGCAGAGTGGTGCCCATCCTTGGCGGACGTCGAATACCAGCAGGCGATCGGGCGGGATCGTGGCCTTGACGTCGGCGATGTGGTTCTCGTAGACCTTGATGGCGTGCGGGCGGTCGTCGATGCGGCCGTCGAAGACGCGGTCGAAGATCGTTGCTTTGGCCATGCGCGGGTAGAGCGCGAAGTCCGGGGCGCGGCGTGTCACGAGCCGGCGGATCACGCGGCGGCGCAGCGGCAGCGGGCGGCGCTCGGCGAGTGCTCTGGCGAAGATCGTCTCGCTGATGCTGTCGTACCAGCGGTCGGGGTCGCGGACGGTGAGGATGACCTTCGCATCGGGGTAGTGCTCGGCAAGCTCCCGCCAGTACGCAGCGGCGGGCCAGTCCAGCGCGGCTTGGAAACCGGTGAACACCTCGTCCCAGCCGGGGCCGTGGCCCTCCCCGATCTCCAGCCACTGGCGGACCCGGTAGGGCTCCGCGATCACCGTGGACATGTGGTAACAGGGGACGTGGCCCAGCAGTTCCAGCGCCGCTTTCAGCGACAGCGTGCCTGTTCGGCCGAATCCGGCCCCGATGGCCTTCACCGTCGTGCTTCTCTGCGCTGGAGAACTTTCGGGGTGGATACCACGTACTTCGTCGTGTACGACATCTCGGTTCGACGCCGCTATGGCTTCGTGGACAACGGAAGAGCCGACAGTGCGGGGCTCGAACGAGCCGGCGTTTCCGTTCGCCCTGGTTGAGGCGCTGCGCGAGGCGCCGGGCAGCCCGGCCTTCGAGCACGGGGCAAGGATCGTGTCGCGAGGTGAGCTCCTGCAGCTCATCGGGCGGCTGGCAGCCGCCCTGCGTGCCGCGGGGCTTGGCCCCGGCCGGGGCCTTGCTGTCAGCCTGGCCGTTTCCCCGGAGGCCTTCGCAGCGCAGATGGCCGCGCATGTGCTGGGCTGCCGCGTCGTGGGGGTACGGCCCGGTTACACCCCCGGGCAGCTTGCCCACGTCCTCGACATGGACGTCGACGCCCTCCTCGTCGACCGGTCAACCGCGACCTCCGACCTGCGAACGGCCGCTGGACGCACCCCATTGCTGTCGCTGGGCTCCTGCCCAGATGCCACCGACCTGATGGCGACACCCTCCGAGGACGGCGGAGCGGAGCCGGTGATCACGGCTCGGCCGGATGATGTGGCCTTCGTGGCCTTTACCAGTGGGAGCACCGGGAATCCCAA
>DASTOJ010000143.1:0-4417 GCA_035762565.1 Candidatus Methylomirabilota bacterium
CGCGGTCGAAGCCCTCGGACGTGATGCTCCGCTCACCGGCACGGATGGCGACCTGCTGCTCGGCGTCGTCCAGGGTGAACGAGGCGGCCAGCGCCTCGGCGCCGAGGAGCGCCACGATCGCCGCCGCCAGGGCGAGCCCGCGGATCACTTCGGAGCGCCGACCACGACCCGGCTGAACGTGTCCGGCCGGAAGAACCTCGCGGCCGCCTGCTGGACGTCGGCGGCGGTCACCTTGGAGATGCCCGCCCTGTAGCGATCCCCGTAGTCGAGGCCGAGCCCCTGCTCCTCGATCGCGACGATGAAGTCGGCCACCTTGGCCGTGGTGTCCAGGCGCAGCGGAAAGCTCCCGACCAGGTAGTCCCGGGCCAGGCGCAGCTCGTCGGCGGCGGCGGGATCGCGCCCGAGCCGGGCCAGCTCGTCGCGAAGGATGTCGGTCACCCTGACGACCTCGCCGACGCGCGTCTGCGCGGAGACGACGAGCGAGGCACCGTGGCGGCCGGGCGAGACGTAGCTGTAGACGGCGTAGGCCAGGCCGCCCTCGTCGCGGACGCGGCTGTAGAGGCGCGAGGCCGAGCCGCCGCCCAGCACGTACGAGGCCACGGCCAGGGGGAAGTAGTCGGGATCGACCTGCCGCACGGCCGGCCGCCCGAGCATGATCGTGGCCTGGGTCAGCTCCTTCGCGATCGTCGCCGACCCGGGCGGCGCCTGGCCCGTCGCCGGCGGCACCGTGGGCGCCGGTCCCGGCGGTCGGGTCCAGCCACCGAAGCGCGCCAGCACCTGGCGGCGCGCCTCGTCGACCGTGACGTCGCCGACCACGGCCACGATGGCGGTGTCGGGGCGCACGTGCCTCTGGTAGAACGCGACGACGTCGCCGCGGGTGAGCCGGCCGACCGACTCGATCGTCCCCTCGACGGGCCGACCGTAGGGATGCGTGGGGAACACGAGGCGCGCCAGCGCCCGGGCGGCGACGGTGTCGGGATTCTCCTCGGAGCGCTTGATGGCCGCCTGGATCTGCGCGACCTTGCGCTTCACCTCCGCCTCCGGGAAGGCCGGCGCGAGCACCACGTCGCTCAGGAGATCCAGGCCCAGCGCCAGGTCCTTCCGGAGCACCGACAGCGAGGCGGTCAGGCCGTCGCGCCCGGCGCCGGCCTCGAGGCTGCCGCCCACGAACTCGATGGCGTCGTCGATCTCGGGACCGCTGCGCCCGGCCGTGCCCCGCGTCAGCACCGAGCCGGTCAGGTTGGCGAGGCCCACCCGGTCGTCCGGCTCGAACACCGCCCCCGCCCGCATGAACACGCGCACGGCGACGATGGGCACGGTCGGGCGCTCCGCCACCAGCAGCACGACCCCGTTGGGCAGCACCTCCCGGTGGGCGATCGGCGGCGCGGCGACCGGCACGCCCGGCACGACGGCCAGCGCGACGGCGGTGGCCACGACCAGCGGAATCAGGCGGCGGGTCATGAGCTCAGTCTAACGTAGTGCCCGAGGAGGGTCTCAGGCGCAGCCGGAGCGCGGGGCGCCGGGAGCCTTGCGGGGCACGAGCGAGCAGGCGAACGTCGCAGGCTGCTTGCGATACGCGTCGAGCGTGGCCTGCAGGCGAGTCAGCGTCCGGTCACGCCGCGCGAGACCGATGCCGTAGATGGCGAGGTCGTTCACCAGCCTCGTGTAGAAGAAGTGCGGCGCGTCGCCACCGTCGCGCATGCACGGCGTGGGCTTCTGGGCGACCCGGAGCTGGGGCCCGAAGGCGGCCACGTACTGCGCGAGCACCGGCTCTCCGCGCAACTCGCCCGGCACCTCGGGGAACCGCGCGAGGAGCTCGTCCACCGACATGGCGCCGGCGCTCGGTCCCGCGCACTGCTCGGCGCCCCGGGCCAGCCGGATCTGCATGCCATGGAGTATAGATGACCGGGCCCCCGACGGAAACCCGGCGCCATGCTCGCCCGGTCGCCAGAGCACGATTGCCACGGAAGGCGCCTGCCGGTACTGTTGGGTAGCGCGAGATCAGAGCTGCGAAGGGCGACAATTCGTGGTGCCCGGCCGACCCAGGTCGACCTGGTTCCCTGGTGGGAACTCCCCGAGCGCGACTCGTGAAGACACCGGTGGGGGGCAGGAAGCGGATCCTGACGGGCATCCGGCCGACAGGCGCGTTACATCTCGGCCACTATGCGGGGGCGCTGGAGAACTGGGTGCGGCTGCAGGACGACTACGACTGCCACTTCCTGATCGCCGACTACCAGGTCTCCGACTACGCCGACGACATGGCGCGGGTGCGGGAGGCGGTCTGGGAGGTGGCGCTGGACTGGCTGGCGGTGGGACTCGATCCCGGGCGCAGCGCCTTCGTCATCGAGAGCCTGATCCCGGAGCACGCCGAGCTGACCCAGTGGCTGAGCTGGTTCCTGCCGCTCGGCATGCTCCAGCGGAACCCGACGCTGAAGGCGGAGATGGAGGCGTTCGGGCGGAAGTCCGTGCCCGTGGCGTTCTTCACCTACCCGGTCATGCAGGTGGCGAACATCCTCCTGCCCCGCGCCCACCTGGTCCCGGTCGGCGAGGATCAGCTTCCCCACATCGAGATGACCCGCGAGGTGGCCCGCCGCTTCAACCGCCAGTTCAGGGAGGTGTTCCCCGAGCCCGAGGGGCTGGTGGGGCGGGTGGCCCGGCTGGTGGGGATCGACGGCCAGGCCAAGATGAGCAAGTCGCTGGGTAACGCGATCTACCTGAACGATCCGCCGGCCGTCGTGAACGAGAAGGTCCGGTCGATGTACACGGACCCCACGCGACTGCGGGCCACCGATCCCGGCCACGTCGAGGGCAATCCCGTCTTCCTCTACCACGACGCGTTCAACCCGGACCGCGACGAGGTCGCCGACCTCGAGGACCGGTATCGGCGCGGCGCCGTCGGCGACGTCGAGGTCAAGCAGAAGCTCGCCCGCGCGCTCAACGCGTTCCTGGATCCGATCCGCGAGCGGCGGGCGCGCTTCGCGGCCGACATGAAGCTGGTCCGCGACGCCCTGGCCGACGGCACCGAGCGCGCCCGCACGGCCGCCCAGGCCACGATGGCGCTGGTGCGCGACGCGCTCGACCTCGGGTACCTCGACAGATTCCGTGGACGCTGAGCCGCCGAGGGCGCCGGCGCGTCAGGGCTTCGGCAGCAGGATGCCGACGTTCTTCCGGTCGCCGGCGAAGTAGGCGCCGGCCACGCGCTGCAGGTCGGCGGCGGTGACGGCGCGGATGGATGCGAGGTAGCGATCCTTCAGGGCGTAGCCGCCGATCAGCTCGAAGCGGGCCAGGAGCGAGGCGCGGCGGTGGATGGAGTCGTCCTGGAAGACGAACGAGGCCTCGACCTGGTTCTTGGCGCGCGCCAGCTCGACGTCGCTGACCGGCTCCCGCTTGAGCCGCTCCATGTGGCCCAGCAGCTCCTTCTCCATCGTCTCCGCCGTCTGGCCGGGCAGCGGCGTGGCCCAGAACCAGAAGAGGTTGGGGTCGAGCGAGAAGTATGAATAATCGCCGCCGGCCTCCAGGGCCAGCTGCCGCTCGTGGACGAGGTCACGATAGAGTCGAGACGTGCGCCCTGCGGCGAGGACCACGGCCAGCACTTCCAGCGCCGCGGCATCCTGCGACTTCTGGTTGGGCACGTGATAGCCGAGGTAGACGATCGGCAGCTCGGCCGTCTTCTGCACGAGGGTGCGCCGCTCGCCGTTCTGGGGCGGCTCCACGGCGGTGACGGGCGGCGGCTCGGCCCCGCGCGGGATGGGGCCGAAGGCGGCTCTCACCTTGGCCAGGACCTCGGGGGCCTTGAAGTCGCCGACCACGACCAGGATCGCGTTGTTGGGAACGTAGTACGTCTTGTAGAAGGTGCGGATCTCCTCCGGCGTGACGCGCTTGATGTCGACCGTCCACCCGATGATCGGCTGCCCGTAGGGATGGGCGTGGAACGCGATGGCGCTCACCTCCTCGCCCAGGAAGCCGCCCGGGTCGTCCTCGGTGCGCGTCCGCCGCTCCTCGATCACCACCTCTCGCTCGGATTCGATGATCTTCGGGTCCAGCACGAGGTTGTGCATGCGGTCGGCCTCCAGCTCCAGGACTAGGTCGAGCCTGTCCGCCGCGATGTTGACGAAGTAGGAGGTGACGTCCTGCGAGGTGAACGCGTTGTCCTGGCCGCCGTTGCGCTCGACCTGGCGCGCGAAGGCCCCGGGGCCGTGCCGGGAGGTCCCCCGGAACATCAGGTGCTCCAGGAAGTGGGCGATGCCGGAGGCGCCGCGCGCCTCGTTGCGCGAGCCGACGCGGTACCACGTCTGCACGCTGACGATGGGGCTGCGGCGGTCCTCCAGCAGGAGCACGCGCAGGCCGTTGTCGAGGGTGGCCGCGAGGACCGCGTCGGCCGCGCGGGCCGGCTCGGCGGCGGGCCCGGGCCAGCCGG
>DASTOJ010000144.1:0-18621 GCA_035762565.1 Candidatus Methylomirabilota bacterium
GGTCCGTGCCGTAGGCCTTCTCGTCCAGCATCAGCTGCACGACGTCGCCCGGCAGGAGGCGTGGCAGCGCGAAGACGATGAAGGTGGCGATCAGCAGCGAGGGGACGGCGACGAGCAGTCGCCGCAGGACGTAGAGCCGCATGCGGTGGCGGCGGCGGCCGGGGGCCGGGGGCCCGGCCGCCGCCGCGCGGCTCCTGCTACTTGTCCAGCCAGGCGGCCGTCAGGCGGCCGCCGTAGTCGTAGCCGTTGTTGGGGCTGTAGTTCTTCACGTGGGCGTCCCAGGCCGTCACCACCCTGGCCGAGCCGCCGACGCCGAAGTATCCCGCCTCCGAGATGTGGCGCTGGGCGTCGAACACGATCTCGCGCCGCTTCTTGGGGTCGGTCATCCGCCGCTGGGCGTGGATCAGGTCGTTCAGCTTGGCGTCATTGACGCCCATGATGTTGATGGGCGAGCCCGGCGTGTAGGGCCGCGCGAGGTAGCTGTCGGGCTCGCTGTAGCTGGGGATGAGCCCGGCCATCATCTTGTCGAACTTCCCAAAGATCGTGGAGGAGATGAAGGCGCCGTACTCCTTGAGCTTCAGCTCGGCGTCCAGGCCGGCCGCCTTCCAGTTCTTCACGAGGATCTGGACGTAGTCCATGTAGTCGGGTCCGTAACCGGCGGTCGTCTCCAGCGTCGTCTTGAAGCCGGCGCCCAGCCCGGCCTCGGCCAGCAGCCGCTTCGCCTCGGGAATGCTGAATTCGAAGTTCTTCCTGCCCTCGGGCCCCAGCTGGTCGATCGGAATCGACCACTCGGCGAAGCCGGCCGGCACGATCGGGTTGGGCACCCACTGGCCGAGCGAGAACGCGTTGCTCTCGAAAATCTCGACCAGGCTCGTGGCCCGCGCCAGCGCACGCCGCACGCGCACGTCCTTGAACGGCTCATCGGCCAGCCGCACGCCGACGAAGCCGGTGACCAGCCACGGGTACTCCATGGTCTGCAGCCCTGGCTTGCGCTGCTTGGCGACCGGCAGGTCGAGGCGGCGCACCACCTGCTGGTACTCGGGCGCGAAGTCGAACTTGCCGGCCAGCCAGGCGGCCAGCCGCGACGAGGGATCGCGGTCGACCGTCAGCTCGACGCCGTCGGCGTAAGGCAGGCCTGACACGAAGTAACCGGGGTTGCGCGCGAAGATCATGCGCACGTTCGGCTCCCACCGCTCCATCATCCAGGGCCCGCTGCCGATCACCGCCTCCGGCCGCTTGAGGTCACCGAACTTCTCGACGGCCTCCCGGGCGACGATCCAGGTGGAGGTCGAGGCCAGCGCGTCCGGGAACCACGCGTACGGCTCCTTGAGCGTGAACTTGACCGTGTACTTGTCGGGCGCCTCGACCTTGTCCACCATCTCGAGTGTCGGCCGGTTGCCGTTGTTCTTCGTGGACTGGAAGCGCTCGTAGGTGTAGCGGACGTCCTCGGCCGTCAGCTCGCGGCCGTTCACCGGCGGCTTGGGATGCCACCGGACACCCTTCTTGAGCTTGAACACGTAGGTCGTGTCGGTCTCCCGCGTCCACGACTCGGCCAAGTCGGGCTCGACGGGGTAGGTGCCCGGCTTCACCGAGGCGCCCGCCTTCACCTTCACCAGGCGGCTGTGCGTGAACGACAGGGGGATCATGGTCGCGAACGAAGTAGTCTGGTGGGGATCGAAGCCGACCGCGTCGAGCAGGTTGCAGAGCCGGAACACACCGCCGCGCTTGGGAGTCTGCGCCGTGGCCGGGCTTGCCGCCAGCTGCGGCCCTGTCACCGCCAGGGCGAGGGCGCCGGCGCCGGCCTCGAGGACCTCGCGACGGGACAGATCGTGGTCGACGGGGGTCCGGCTCATGGCGTCCTCCTTGACGGGCGCGCGCTCAGCGCGCCGTCAGCTCACCCCACAACCGATCGGCGCCGGCGGCGGCGACGCGCCGTCCCAGCTGCATGGCCCAGCGGCTCTCGCTGCCGAACTCGGCGCGCCACGACCACAGCCGGCGGGTGGAGAAGTGCAGCGCGTGCTCGTAGGTGAAGCCGATGGCGCCGTGGACCTGGTGCGCGATGCCGGCGCCGACGCCGGCGGCCTCGCCGGCCCGCACCTTGGCGGCGGCGACCTCGAAGTCGGGCTCGCCGCGATCGGCGGCGCGGAACGCGTGCTCGGCGGCGATGCCGGCGGCGGCCACGTGGCCCGCCAGGATCGCCAGGTTGTGCTGGATCGCCTGGAAGTTGCCGATCGGCCGCCCGAACTGCCTGCGCTCGGTCGCGTAGCGCACCGACTGCTCGAGCAGCGACTCCAGCGCGCCGGCCATCTGCGCCGCGCGCACCATCGCGCCGTAGACGGTCACCGCCTCGGCGCTCACCCCGGGGCCGGCGGGCGCGGCGCCGAGGACCCCGGCGGCCTCGAAGGCGAGCGTGTCGCGGGGCTCGAGCGCCAGGTTGCGATCCGCCGTCACGCGCCCGGCGCCGCGCCCGACCAGGGCGATCATCGGGCCCCCGTCGCTCTCGGCCACGACCACGACGTGGCCCGCCACCGCGCCCCACGGCACGCGGCTGGCCGTCCCGCTCAACCGCCACGAGCCGCCCGCGCGCGCCAGGCGCAGCCGCTCGCCCTCGTGCACCGGCGCCAGCGTGAGCGGGCCGAGTGGCACCTCGAGCCCGGCCTGGGCCAGGAGCCAGCTGCCGACGATCGTCTCCGCCAGCGGCACCGGTGCGGGGTGCTTGCCGGCGGCACGCACGACCACGTGGGCGTCGGCCCAGGTGCCGCCGGCGCCACCGCCCGCCTCCGGCACGAGCGGCAGCGTGAGCCCACCCTCCTCGAGCGCGCGCCAAAGCTTGTCCGGCCAGGCGCCCTTCTCGGCCGACTCGATCAGCTCCTTGGTGACGAGGTCGCTGAAGAGCCGGGTGACGGCGGGAGCCAGCAGCCCTCCCAGCTCACTCATCTGCTCACGTGGGGGGCCCCGACATGGCCCCCCACACCCCCCCGCGCTCGGAGCGCCCCGGGGGACCCGTGGCGCTCCTCGATCACCCGGGTGGTCATCGCAGTCCCAATCCCCGCGCAATGATTCCTCGCAGTACTTCCCGGGTGCCGCCGCGCAGCGAGAACGAGGGGGCGCGCTGCACGAGGTAGCCGAGCGTCTGCTGCAGGTCGGTGCCGGAGTCGAGCGTGGGCTCGAGGTCGAGCAGCGCGTGGACGATCTCCGGGATCGACTGCTCGAAGGTGGTCCCCACGTCCTTGACCACCGCCGCCTCGAGGTTGGGGTTCTGGCCCGCCTGGAGCATGCCGGCGACGGACAGCGACATCTGCCGGAGCGTGGTGAGCTGCGCCACGAGCCGCCCGATGACCTCGGCGGCCCGGGGATCGGGCGAGGCGCCCGCCGCGCGGATCAGCTCGAGGATCAGCGCGATGCTGGAGAGATAGCGCTCGGGCCCGCTCCGCTCGTAGGCCAGTTCAGTCGTCACCTGCTTCCAGCCGTCCCCCTCGGCGCCGACCCGCATGTCCTCCGGCACGAAGGCGTCCTGGAAGACCACCTCGTTGAAGTCGTGCGACCCGGCCAGGTTGATGATCGGGCGGATGGTGATGCCGGGCGATCTCAGGTCGACCAGGAACTGCGACAGGCCCTCGTGCTTCTTGTCGGGGACGACCGCGGTGCGGAAGAGCGCGATGGCGTACTGGCTGCGGTGGGCGTTGCTCGTCCACACCTTGGTGCCGTTGACGACGTAGCCCCCGTCCGTGCGCACCGCCCGTGTGCGGATCGAGGCGAGGTCGGAGCCCGAGTCGGGCTCGCTCATGCCGATGGCGAAGGAGAGCTCGCCGCGGACGATCTGCGGCAGGAAGCGCTCGCGCTGGGCCTCGGTGCCGAAGCGCAGCAGCAGCGGCCCGCTCTGCCGCTCGGCCACCCAGTGCGCCCCGGCCGGCGCGCCCGCCGCCAGCAGCTCCTCCAGCAGCACGTAGCGCTCGAGGAACGAGCGCTCCTGGCCGCCGTAGCGCTTGGGCCACGTGAGGCCGATGAACCCGCGGGCACCCATCCTGCGGCTGAAGTCGGGATCGAAGCCGCCCCACGAGCGCGCTCGGCGGACCGAGGGCCGGTCGCCCAGCGCCGCGCGCAGGAACGCGCGCACCTCGTCGCGGAAGGCCTCGGCCTCAGGCGGCAGGCTGCGCAGCTCGAAGTGGAACACGCTCACGGTGCCGACTGCAATAGCACGACGCGCGCGAGGCCGCAACCGCAGCCTGGGGGCCCCCAAATCGCGGCGGGCACAGCTTGACAGGGAGTAGCCACCAAGCCTAGGCTTCCATTTCGGAACCATTATGGTATCCGAGAGGAGACAGGCAGGTGGCGACACTGACCATCAAGAACGTGCCCGATCGACTTGTTCAACGGCTGAAGAGCCAAGCGGTCCTTCACCGGCGGAGTCTCAATCTTGAAGTCATCGCCTGCCTGGAGGCCGCGGCACTGCCCACTCCGCTCGACCCCGAGGCCCTTCTCGCCAGGGCACGGGCCGTCCGCGTGACACCGGTGGGGCTGAAGCTGACGGATGAGCTTCTGAAAGAGCTGAAATCCGACGGCCGGTCGTGATCGTCGTCGATACCAACCTGGTCGTCTATTTCTGGATCAGCGGTGAGAGGACGGCCCACGCGGAGGCCGTGCTGCGCCGGGACGCGGCCTGGGCGGCGCCGGTGCTGTGGCGGTCCGAGTTTCGTAGTGCGCTCATCAGGCTCGTGCGCCTGCAGGCCGTCACGCTCGATTTCGCACATGACGTCGTGACAAGGGCCGAACAGGCCATGTCTGGACGGGAGTACAGCGTCGTCTCCCACCGAGTGCTCACGCTCGCCGAGCGCTCGGGGTGCTCGGCCTACGATTGCGAGTTCGTTGCCCTGGCCGCCGACCTGGGCGTTCCGCTCGTGACGAGCGACGCCCACGTGTTACGCGCCTTTCCCGATCGCGCGGTTTCGCCCGAAGTATTCAGCGTCTGACGCGAGTCAGCGCCCGAAGAATCCGCCCTTCGGGCGGGCGTGGGCGTGGAAGTGGTCGGGGATGTTGCGCATGTGGCCGTCGATCCAGAACTCGCCCACCCTCTCGGCGGCGACTTCCCGCAGGCGCGCCTGCATGTGGCGCAGATGGTCGTCGGGCGGCTCGGTGCCGTGGAAGCGCCAGACGACCATCGGCACCTCGCAGATGTCGCACTCGGCGATCCAGCAGATCTCGTCCTCGTGATACCAGGGCGTGATCCGCGCCGCCTGGCACAGCTCGCAGTCGTCGACGCGAGTGAGGCCTTCGGGCGTCTTCACTGGCGTAGCGCTTGCTGGTTGTGGAAGACACGCAACTCAGACGGGAGGGTACGTGATGGCAGAGGACCCTCGGCTCGAAGACAACGCCCCGGATCAGTTGAGCCCTGACCGTGCCCTGGCGAACAGCCTCGGCTCGAGCCGTAGCCAACGGGTCGGCGACAGCGGCCCGATCGCCAACCCCACGGTCTCGTTTCCCGACGAGCCCGCCGCGGACGAAGCCGCCCCGGAACAGGAGGGGGCGCGCTGAGGCACCGTGTATGGGGAGCCACGCAGAGCTCCCCCCAATCTCAATAATCCGGGTCTTCCAGCAGCGGAAAGGCGCTCGTCATGCTCGGCAGCGCCACCGGCGGCGCCGGGTGCACATAGGCCGGCGTGAGGGCGCTCAGACGATCGACGCCGAGCAGCGCCAGGCAGATGCGGATCTCGTCCTCCAGCAGCTCCAGCATGCGCACGCAGCCGGCGGCGCCGGCGGCCGCCAGGCCGAAGCAGGGCATCCGGCCCATGCCGACCAGGTCGGCGCCGAGCGCGATGGCCTTTACCACGTCGGTGCCGCGCTGGAAGCAGCCGTCGACGATGATCCGGGCGCGGCCGCCCACCGCCGCCACCACCTCCGGCAGGACGTCCAGCGAGCCCCGGCCCTGGTCGAGCTGCCGCCCGCCATGGTTGGAGACGTAGACGACGTCGACGCCGTGCTCGCAGGCCAGGGCGGCGTCCTCGGCGGTGGCGATGCCCTTGAGGATCAGGGGGATGTCGTGGGTGTCCTTGAAGCGCTTGACCTGGTCCCAGCTGAGCCCCGCCTGGTAGTCGAAGCCGGTAGCCCGCTGGCGCCACGGCTTCACGAAGCGCCGGGCCAGGTCCCGCTCGCGACGGCTGTAGGACGCGGTGTCGACGGTCAGACAGAAGGCCGTGTAACCGTTGGCCCGGGCCCGCCGGACGTAGTCGTCCACGAAGGCGTCGTCACCGCGTACGTAGAGCTGGAAGATCCGGTAGTTATCGGCCGCCTTGGCGACGGCTTCCAGGCCGGGGTTGCAGACCGAGGACAGCATCTGGGGGACGCCGAACTCGCCCGACGCCTGGGCGGCGGTAGCGCCGCCGCCGGGCGTGAAGCTCTCGATGGAGCCGATCGGGGCCAGCATCACCGGGATCCGCATCGGCTTGCCCAGGAACGTGCCGCTGACGTCCACCTTGGAAACGTCGCGCAAGACCCGGGGACGGAAGGCCAGGGAGTCGATGGCCAGGCGGTTGCGACGGAGGGTCGTCTCGGTCTCGGTGGCGCCGACCAGGTAGTCCCAGGGCCCCGGCGCCAGGGTGGCGCGCGCGGCCCGTACGATCTCGTGCAGCGTCTGGAACCGCTCCTCCAGGCCCGAGCTCACGGCCCGGAAGGATAGCAGATCCCCGGGGTGGAAAAGGGGTGGGAAACTCCCCGGAAGTGTGTCACCCTAGCGGGCCATGAAGATCGAGGTCCTCGACAACCAGATCGAGGCGGCGCTCAAGGCCCTCAAGAAGCGCATGCAGAAAGAGGGCCTGTTCCAGGAGATGAAGCGCCGCGCGCACTACGAGAAACCGTCGGTGAAGCGCAAGCGCAAGCAGGCCCAGGCGCGCCGCAAGCGGCGCAAGGCCATGCGCCGCCAGCAGGCGACCGACGAGGACTAGCGCGCCAGCTCGACGCCGAGCAGCTCGCCCAGCTCCCGCAGCGCCTGTTCCGGATCGTCCACCTTGATCGTCGTCATCCCCAGCTCGCGCGCCGGCTTGAGGTTGCGGCCGATGTCGTCGAGGAACGCGGTGCGCGCGGGCTCCACGCCCAGCTCGCGGCAGGCCAGGGTGTAGATCCGCGGGTCGGGCTTGCGCAGGCCGACCACCCGCGACTCCACGAACACGTCGAAGTGCGCGCGCAGTCGGTGGGGGATGACGTCAGTCCGGGGTCCTTCCCGCCACCAGTTGTTGGTCAGCGCGCCCACGCGCAGGCCGCGGGCGCGCAGGCGCCGGATCGCCTCCAGCACCGCCGGCCGTTCCACGCCCGCCTCGGCGATCGCCGCCATGATGGCGGTTCCGTCCACCACGAGGCCGTGGGCCCGGCAGTCGGCCTCGAACGGCGCGCAGAAGGCGCGCGCCGTCAGCTCGCCGCGCTCGAGCCGGGCCCACGCGCCCGTCTCGCCGGCGGCCGCCAGCGCGCGGTTGATGGAGTTGGCCGGCAGGCCGTGCATCGTCTCGTAGCGCGCGAGGGCGTGCAGCGGCGAGTCCATCACCACGCCGCCCATGTCGAAGAGGACCCCGGCGATCTCCGGCACGCGCGGGATTGTAGCGTGTCTCGCCGTGGTACCATCCCGGCGTCTCCAGGCCGATTCCGAAGAACGCGAGGTAACAGCCATGGCAGCCATCACCAAGTCCGTCGATCTCACCCGCCGCGGCCGCGTGGCGGTGCTCACCGTCGACAACCCGCCGGTCAACGCGCTCAGCCAGCACGTCCGCCAGGGCCTGCACGAGGGCGTCAAGCAGGCCATCGCCGACGGGGGCGTGGGCGCCGTCGTGATCGTCTGCGCAGGGCGGACGTTCATCGCGGGCGCCGACATCACGGAGTTCGGCAAGCCGCCCGTCGCGCCGGGCCTGTACGAGGTGCTCGACCTCATCGAGAGCAGCTCCAAGCCCGTGGTCGCCGCCGTCCACGGCACCGCCCTCGGCGGTGGGCTCGAGGTCACGCTGGCCTGCCACTATCGCGTCGGCGCCAAGGACGCCCGCTTCGGCCTGCCCGAGGTGAAGCTCGGCCTGCTACCCGGCGCCGGCGGCACCCAGCGGCTGCCGCGCGTGGTGGGCGTCGAGAAGGCGCTGTCCATGATGGTGAGCGGCGACCCGATCCGGGCCGACGAGGCGCTCAAAACCGGCCTCATCGACGAGATCGTGGACGGCGACCTCACGGCCGCCGGCGTGGCGTTCGCGGAGAAGGTGCTGAACGAGCAGCGGCCGCTGCGGAAGATCCGCGACCTCGACGACAAGGTCGCCGCCGTGCGCGGCAAGCCCGAGGTCTTCGCGAGCTTCCGCAAGTCCGTCGCGCGGCAGACGCGCGGTTTCCGGGCACCGGAGAGCATCGTCAAGGCGGTCGAGGCCGCCGTCGGCCTGCCGTTCGAGCAGGGCCTCAAGCGCGAGCGCGAGCTGTTCGCCGAGCTGCTCACCTCGCCGGAGTCCAAGGCCCAGCGCTACTTCTTCTTCGCCGAGCGCGAGGCCGCCAAGATCCCCGACGTGCCGGCCGACACGCCGCTGAAGGACGTCAAGAAGGCGGCGGTGATCGGGGCCGGCACCATGGGCGGTGGCATCGCCATGAACTTCGCCAACGTCGGCATCCCGGTCACGGTGGTCGAGATGAACCAGGAGAACCTCGACCGCGGGCTGGGGATCGTGCGCAAGAACTACGAGGCGACGGCGAGCCGCGGGCGCATGACGCCGGCCGACGTCGACAAGCGGATGGGGCTGATCCAGGGCACGACCGACTGGAACGCCATCCGCGACGCCGACATCGTCATCGAGGCCGTCTTCGAGGAGATGCCGATCAAGAAGGAGGTCTTCGCGAAGCTCGACGGCCTCGCCAAGCCCGACGCCGTGCTGGCGACGAACACGTCGACGCTCGACGTCGACGAGATCGCCTCGGCCACCAAGAGGCCGGAGAGCGTGATCGGCACCCACTTCTTCAGCCCGGCCAACGTCATGCGGCTGCTGGAGAACGTGCGCGGCAGGAAGTCGTCGAAGTCCACCGTCGCGACCGTCATGGCGCTCGGCCGACGCATCAACAAGGTGCCGGTGCTGGTCGGCGTCTGCTACGGCTTCGTCGGCAACCGCATGCTCCACCAGCGCGGCCAGCAGGCCGAGAAGCTCATCCTCGAGGGCGCCCTGCCCCACCAGGTCGACAAGGTCCTCACCGACTTCGGCTTCCCGATGGGCCCGTTCGCGATGGGCGACCTGGCCGGCCTCGACGTCGGCTGGCGGATCCGCAAGGGCCGGGGCGTGAAGTCGCCGGTCGCCGACCGCATCTGCGAGCTGGGCCGATTCGGCCAGAAGACGGGCGCGGGCTATTTCAGATACGAGAAGGGCGATCGCACGCCGATCCCCGATCCCGACGTGGAGAAGATCATCGTGGACGTGGCGACCGAGCAGGGCATCACGCGGCGCCACGTGACCGACGAGGAGATCCTCCAGCGCCTGCTCTACCCGATGGTCAACGAGGGCGCCAAGATCCTCGACGAGAAGATCGCCATCCGCGCGAGCGACATCGACGTCATCTGGGTGTACGGCTACGGCTGGCCGGTCTACCGCGGCGGCCCGATGTTCTGGGCCGACCAGATCGGGCTCCGGAACGTGCGCGACACGGTGCGGGCGTTCCAGAAGGGGACCGGCGACGCGTTCTGGACGCCGGCGCCGCTGCTCGACCGCCTGGCCGACGAGGGCAAGGGGTTCACGGGACAGTGAGCGCCGCGGGCCTGGCCTACACGCCGGCCACCGAGCTGGCCGCGCTCATCCGGTCGAAGGCGCTGTCGCCGGTCGAGCTGACGCGCGCGGTGCTGGAGCGGATCGAGCGGCTGAACCCGACGTTGAACGCGTTCTGCACGGTCACGGCCGACGCCGCGCTGGCTACCGCGCGGGCGGCCGAGCAGGCCGTGATGAGCGCAGGCCCGCTCGGGCCGCTCCACGGTCTGCCGTTCTCGGTGAAGGACTTGGCGCTCACCAAGGGCGTGCCCACGAAGTTCGGCTCGCACATCTTCGCCAGCCGGATCGGCGAGGTCGACGCGCCGTACGTGCGGCGGCTGCACGAGGCCGGTGGCATCCTCACCGGCAAGACGACCTCGCCCGAGTTCGGCTGGAAGGCGCTCGGCGACAGCCCGCTCACCGGCATCACGCGCAATCCGTGGAACACGGGCGTCACGACCGGCGGCTCCAGCGCCGGCGCCGGGGCCGCGGCCGCCGCGGGACTCGGCCCGCTCCACCAGGGCTCCGACGGCGCCGGCTCCATCCGCATCCCCTCGGCGTTCTGCGGTCTCGTCGGCATCAAGGCGACCTACGGCCGCGTCCCGCTCTGGCCGGTCTCCAACAACGACTACGCCACCCACGCCGGGCCCATGACGCGCACCGTGGCCGACGCCGCGCTCATGCTGAGCGTGATGGCCGGTCCCGACGAGTGGGACGCGACGTGCCTGGAGGCCCCGCCCGCTGACTATATCGGCCAGCTCGACCGCGGCGTGCGGGGCCTGCGTATCGCGTTCAGTCCCGATCTCGGCGGCCTTCGCGTCGATCAGGAGGTCGCCGGCCTCGTCGCCGCCGCCGCGCGCGAGTTTCAAGCGCTCGGCGCGAGTGTCGACGAGGTGAAGCCCGGCTTCGCGGACTCGAACGACATGATCCGGCTGATCTGGGGCGCGCACTACATCGGCAACTACGGCCAGTTCCTCGAGGAGTGGCGCAGCCGGATGGACCCGGGACTCGTCGCCTGCATGGACGAGGCGAAGCACTGGAGCGCCCAGGAGTACGTCGCCATGCGCGGGCGCAAGATCGCCTACTGGGACAGCGTGCGCCCACTCTTCGAGCGTTACGACCTGCTGCTGACGCCGACGACGTCCGTCGCCGCGTTCGAGGTCGGCCGGCTCAACCCGGCAGGCTGGCCACAGCACGCGTGGGACTGGTTCCCGTGGGCTTCGTTCTCCTACCCGTTCAACTTCACCGGCCAGCCCGCGGCCACGGTCCCGGCCGGCTTCACGCCGGGGGGGCTACCGGTGGGACTCCAGATCGTCGGCCGCCGCTTCGCCGACCTCACCGTGCTCCAGGCCGCACGGGCGTTCGAGACCGCGCGCCCCTGGGCCGACCGCCGACCACCACTCGGATAGGAGCGGGCGATGCCGGACACCGTCGGGTTCATCGGGCTGGGCACGATGGGTGGCCCCATGGCCGCCAATCTCGCGAAGGCCGGCGTGCCGCTGGCCGTGTACGACGCCAGCCCGGTGGCGGCCGCCGCGGCGGCGGGGCAGCCGGGCGTCAGGGTCGTCGGCTCGCCGGGTGAGGTGGCGTCGCGCGTCGCCGTGCTCTTCACGTGCCTGCCCAACGACGACATCGTCCGCGCCGTCTACCTCGGCCCGGGCGGGATCGCCGCCGGCGCGCGGGCGGGTCTCGTCACCTGCGACTGCTCGACCGTCAGCCCCGAGGCGACGCTCGAGGTGGCGGCGGGGATGGCGGCGCGCGGCATCGTCCACATGGACACGCCGATGCTCGGCTCGCAGCCGCAGGCCCTCTCCGGCGAGATCTTCTTCATCGTGGGCGGCGACCGCACGAAGCTGGACACGATCAGGCCGTATCTGGAAGTCATGGGCCGGCTGCACATGTACGTGGGCCCGTCGGCCACCGGCAACCGGGTGAAGCTGCTCCACAACGGGCTGGCGGCGGTGGTCTCGGTGGCGGTGGCGGAGGCGCTCGCCACCTGCGTGCGGTCGGAGGTCGACCCCTACGTCTTCTACGACGTCGTCCGCAACGGCGGCGGAATGGCGTTCGGGACGTACTTCGACCGGCGGGTGAAGCGGATGCTCGACGGCGACTTCTCGCCGACGTTCATGGCCGAGCTGATGCTCAAGGACGTGGGCCTGGCCCTCGCCCAGGCCCGGGCCGCCAAGGTGCCGGCGCCGATGCTGGAGGAGACGCAGCGGACCTACGCCGAGGCGGTCGCGGACGGCTGGGGCAAGGAGGACTTCTCGGCCGTCACCCACGTGATCGAGCGGCGAATCGGGCGGACGCTCTCGCGGCCGCCGGCGGGCTGAACGCGGCTCACGGCGTCGTCCCGGCGGCGACGTGGTCGGCCAGCGCCGCGAGCACGCGGTGGACTTCGTCGACGTCCTGGACGCGGCACGCGGCCCGGGTCGAGGCCCCGTCGCCGACCTTCACGGTGATCCCCCGGCCGTGGAGCGCCGCGAAGGCGAGCTCGTCCGTCGCGTCGTCGCCGAGATAGACCGTCGTGGCGCTGCCCCCGCGCGCCCGCACCTGCTCCTCGATCCACTCGACGCAGCGCCCCTTGTCCCAGTCGCCGGCCGGCAGGATCTCGAACACCTTCCGCCCCGATAGCAGCGTGTAGCCGGGCCGGGCGCTGACGACGCGGCCCACCATCTCGCTCAGCGGGCCGAGGATCTCGGAGCCGGCGTTGCGGTAGTGGACGGCGACCGACAGGCCCTTGGGTTCGACGACGACGCCGGCCAGCCGGGCCGTCCGCCGTCGCAGCTCGTCGGCCATGTCGGCGAGGCCCTCGGTCCGCGCCGCCGCGCTCCGATGGCGGAACGTCGCGCCGAGCCCCGAGATCTCGAGACCATGGCAGCCGGCGTAGATGATCGACGACAGACCCACCCGGCGCCGGAGGTCGTCCAGACGGCGCCCGGAGACGACGCCGACGATCACGCGATCGGACCCGGCCAGGGTGCGAAGGTCCTCCCGCACCCGGAGCGGCAGCCAGGCCTCGGCGGGATCGCGGACGATGGGCGTCAGGGTGCCGTCGAAGTCGCTGAGGAACAGGAGACTGCGGCCGATCTTGAGCGCGGTCGTCAACCGGCCCGCCAGTCCCGCCCAGTACGCGACCGGCGGGGCGCCGGCGTCCCTCAGTGCGACTCCCCGCGCTCGGCGATCCGCTCCATGTGGTCCATGAGCTCCGTCATGCGGAAGGGCTTGTCCAGGTACGCGGTCGCCCCGCACCGGTGCGCCAGGTCGGCGGTGTCCGGCCCGCCGAACGCCGTCATCACGATGATGGGCAGCGCCGGCCACCGGCGGTGAAGCGCCTCGAGCACATCGAGGCCGTCGAGCCCGGGAAGATGGACGTCCAGGAGCACGACGTCGGCACGGTGCGTCTCGACCGCGCTGGTGATCCACTCGCCCCGGGCCAGCCGGATCACCCGCATGCCCTCGCCCTCGAGCCACCCGCCGAGCACGGTGCGCCAGGCACCGTCGTCGTCGACGAGCACGACGGTCAGCGGCCGGCACGCGCTGACCATCTCAGCAGACCGGAGCTCGCGGCAGGGATCGCCTCATGCCGACTGTCGCCGCCGTCATGCGCGTCCAGGTGGGGCAAGCCCGGTGCCACGGACGGTGAATCCGAAGTGTTCGTCACGCCGGAATTCTTCCGCGAAGGCGCCGGTCCCCGAAGACGGGGCGGCGACAAGTCGTCGCACCTCCGACAAGCTGTCCAGAGGCGGGGCCCCGGCATCAGCCGGACTCGGCAGGAATCCAGGCGGTCAGCGTCGTGCCCGCGCCGACCCTCGTCTGCACGTCGATGTCCCCGCCGTGCGCGCGCACGATCTCGCGGGTGATCGCGAGTCCGAGGCCGGTGCCCTGCCCGCGCGGCTTCGTCGTGAAGAACGGCTCGAACAGGCGCGGCAAGTGCTGGGGCGAGATCCCCGAGCCGGTGTCCGCGACGGCAATCCCCACGCCGGCGGCGCCGGCCCGGGTCAGGCGCTCGGCCCGCACGGTCACCCGGCCACCGGCCGGCGTCGCCTCCAGCGCATTGACCACGAGGTTGATCAGCACCTGCTGCAGCTGGCTCGGGTCGGCCCGCATGGCGGGCAGCCCCGGGGCCGTCTCCGCCTCGAGCGTCACCTGCCGCTGTCGGGCGGCGTGGCGCAGCAGCGGCAGCAGCGGGTCCAGCACCTCGGCCACGGCGGTCGGCCGCGGCTCGGCGCGGTGCGGGCGGACCGTGTCGAGCAGCGAGTTGATGATCCGCGTGATTCGCTCGATCTGGCCGATGATGATCTGCAGGTCGTCCCGGGCGCCAGCGTCCGGCGGCAGCGCCTTGAGCATCCCTTCGGCCCGGCCGGAGACGATGTTGAGCGGCGTGCCCACCTCGTGGGCGAGCGCCGAGGCCAGCCGCCCGGCCACGGCCAGCGTGGCCGCGCGGCGGAGGTGCTGCTCCAGCTCCACCACGCGTTCCGTCTCCGCCTGGAGCCCGCGACGGGCCGCGTCGAGTTGCACGGCCATCTCGTTGAACGCCCTGGTGGCCTCGCCCACCTCGTCCCGCCGCCCGACCGGCAGCGAGACGACCGACTGGTCGCGGCCGAAGCGCCGCAGCGCGCCGGTGAGCTGCGCGATCGGACGGAGCACCTGGCGCTGCATGGCGATCATGGTCGTCGCCACGATCACCACGATCAGGATGCCCAGGCGCACGGCGGCGTCGAGGGTGGCGGCCTGGCGCCGCTCGTCCACGGCGGTCGCCAGCCGCACGATCTCCATTCCGCCCTCGATCGCGCCCGTGGGGCCGCGCAGCGGGGCCAGGTAGTAGAGGTAGGACGGGGGCCCCGCCTGGTAGAAGACCTCGGGGCGGCCGCTCGCGATGACCTGGCCCAGCGCCGCACTCGGGACCGCCTCGCCGATCGCCAGGGGGTTCGAGACCAGGATCTGGCGCACGTCACGGTCGAACAGGCGGATGCGGTCGATGACCTCCTGCTGCTCGACCATGTCGACCAGCAGGCGCCGGGCGTCGCTGATCTGGCGGTCGCGCAGGGCGTTCTCCACCGCGATCAGGATCGCCCGGGCGGTGACCTCCAGGTGCTGGCGGTCTTCCCGCAGGAATCGGGCCTCCTGCTGCTGGACCCGGAGCGCGCCGTGGGCGCCCACGGCCAGGACGGTCGGGATGAGCAGGATCAGCGCGACCCGCAGCCGCAGCCCCATGCCGATAGAATACAGACGTGACGCCGAAGATCCTCGTCGTCGACAACGATCGCGAGATGGTCAACCTGCTCCAGGGCCACCTGGCCGGCCAGGGCTGGGCGGTGGCCGGCGCCATCGGCGGCGCCGACGCCATGACGGCCATGGGGCGGGAGGACTACGACGTCATCCTGACCGACCTCGTGATGGACGGCGTGGATGGCCTCGCCCTGCTCCGGGAGGCCCGGCAACGCGACCCGGTGCCCCGGGTCGTCCTCATGACCGCCTTCGGCAGCCTCGAGACGGCCATCGAGGCGATCCGCCACGGCGCCTACGACTATCTGACCAAGCCCTTCAAGATGGAACAGGCCTCACTGGCGGTGCAGCGCGCCCTCGACGACCGGCGCTTGCGGGAGGAGAACCGCCGGCTGAAGGCTGCGGTGGAGCAGCGGTTCGGCTTCGACAGCATCATCGGCGGCTCACCGGCCCTGCGGCGCGTCTTCGAACAGGTGCGCGCGATCGCCGAGGCGGACGCCGCGGTGCTGCTGATCGGGGAGAGCGGCACGGGCAAGGAGCTGGTGGCCCGGGCCATCCACCACAACAGCGCCCGGCGCGACGGCCCGTTCGTGGCGGTCAACTGCGCGGCGATCCCCGAGAACCTCCTGGAGTCGGAGCTGTTCGGTCACGAGAAGGGCGCGTTCACCGGCGCCGACCGCAAGCGCCGGGGACTCTTCGCCGAGGCCAGCTCGGGCACGGTGTTCCTCGACGAGATCGGCGACGTCGCCCCGCCGCTGCAGGCCAAGCTCCTCCGCGTGCTGCAGGACAAGGCGGTCCGGCCCGTCGGGGGCAGCCAGGAGATCCAGCTCGACCTGCGCGTGATCAGCGCCACCAATCGCGACCTGGCCGCGCGCGTGGCCGAGGGGCAGTTCCGCGAGGACCTCTATTACCGGCTGGCCGTCATCCCCGTACGGCTCCCCAGCCTGCGCGAGCGCGCCGAGGACATCCCGCTGCTCGCGGCGCACTTCCTGAGGCGGGCCGCCGCGTCGCTCGGCAAGCCGCTGGAGGGCTTCGACGACGAGGCCACGGCCTGGCTGCTCCGGCACCGGTGGCCGGGCAACGTGCGCGAGCTGGAGAACGTGGTCGAGCGCTCGGCGACCCTCGCGCGCGGCCCGCTCGTCACCCTCGCCGACCTCCACACCGAGTTCGTGATGCCGGCCTCGGGCGGCGGCGCCACGCGCCCCACGCTGGCCGAGCTGGAAGCCGACTACATCCAGCGCGTCCTCGAGGAGACCAGGGGCGACAAGGTCGCCGCCGCGCGGATCCTCGGCATCAGCGTTCGCACGCTGCAACGCCGGTCCGAGTAGTCTCGGGTGAGCGGATCCTCAGCGGGCCTTCGGGGGCTGCAGGCGCAGCAGCTGGCGGTCCCGCTCCTCGACCGCGGCCTCCAGCATGGCGACGCGCGTTTCGTGCGAGCGGGCCCGGCGCCGCCACACGCTCAGCCGGATGGCGAGGGGCAGCCCGATGGCGAGCAGGCCGGCGCCAAGCGCGATGAGCATGACGCCGGCGAGCGGCAGCTCGAGCCGCCAGGCCAGGAAGCGGACGGTCGCCGGATCGGTGTTCTGCAGCGTGAAGACGGTGACCGCGACCGCGACCACCGCCACGACGATATAGCCCAGTCCCATGGCACGTATTCTACCGGGCTGCGACGCGGGCGGGGGAAGTTGACAAGCCACCCGGCGTCGTGGACAATGCCGGAGACATGGAAGTGACCGCCGGCATGACGACGAGGTCGACGAGCGCGGACTCCCCGCTCGCGAACCTGCTTCTGACCTAGGCGCGCGCCCTCGCCGGGCGCGCGCCTGAAAAGCCTCCCCCGTGATCCGGGGAGGCTTTTTTATTTCCCGAACAGGAGGCTGACTGTGGCGCCGAAAGCCGGTCCCCCCGCTCCGATGCCCTTTCATCTCTATCGGCCGTTCACGCCGATCCCGCTGCCGGACCGGACGTGGCCGACCCGCGTGATCACCACGGCCCCCCGGTGGTGCAGCGTGGACCTGCGCGACGGCAACCAGGCGCTGATCGACCCGATGGATGCCGAGCGCAAGCGGCGGATGTTCGACCTGCTGGTGAAGTGCGGCTTCAAGGAGATCGAGGTAGGGTTCCCCTCGGCTTCCCAGCCCGACTTCGACTTCGTCCGCCAGCTGATCGAGGAGAACCTGATCCCCGAGGACGTGATGATCCAGGTCCTCACCCAGGCCCGGCCCGAGCTGATCGAGCGCACGTTCGAGTCGCTCCGGGGCGCGCCGCGAGCGCTCGTGCACCTCTACAACTCGACGTCCACGCTGCAGCGCCGCGTGGTCTTCGGCCTCGACCGCGCCGGCATCGTCGACATCGCCGTGCGGGCCGCCCAGCTCTGCAAGAAGCTGGTACCCACCCTCCCCGGGACCGACGTCCACTGGCAGTACTCGCCGGAGAGCTTCACGGGCACCGAGCTGGAATTCGCCGTGGAGATCTGCGAGGCCGTCATGGACGTGTGGGAGCCGACGACGGCCCGCCCGGTCATCCTCAACCTGCCGGCGACGGTGGAGATGGCCACGCCCAACGTCTACGGCGACCAGATCGAGTGGTTCCACCGCCACGTCAAGGCGCGCGACACGATCATCCTGTCGCTGCACCCCCACAACGACCGCGGGACGGCCGTGGCCGCCGCCGAGTTCGGCGTCATGGCCGGCGCCGACCGGGTCGAGGGCACGCTCTTCGGCAACGGCGAGCGGACCGGCAACGTGGACGTCGTCACCCTCGCGCTGAACCTGTTCAGCCAGGGCGTCGATCCCAAGCTGGACTTCAGCGACATCGACACCGCCCGCCGGATCACCGAGTACTGCAACCGGCTGCCGGTGCACGTGCGGCATCCTTACGTGGGCGACCTCGTGTACACCGCGTTCTCGGGGTCGCACCAGGACGCGATCAAGAAGGGCTTCGAGGCGCTCGGCAAGGACTACGACCTCTGGGAGGTCCCCTACCTGCCGATCGACCCCCACCACGTCGGCCGCAGCTACGAGGCCGTGATCCGGGTGAACAGCCAGTCGGGCAAGGGCGGCGTGGCCTACATCATGAAGTTCGAGCACGGCTTCGACCTGCCGCGCCGGCTGCAGATCGAGTTCTCGTCGGTCATCCAGAAGCTGACGGAGGCCAGCGGGACCGAGATCCCCGCCGACAAGATCTGGTCGGCCTTCCAGTCGACCTACCTGACGCCGGCCCAGCCGGTGGCCCTGGCCGGCCACCCCCTGCTCACCACTGCGCCCGACACCGGGGAGACGACGGTCGAGGTCAACGTGCGGCTGGAGGGCGGCGAGCGCTGGATCAAGGGCCAGGGCAACGGCCCGATCGCGGCGTTCGTCGACGCGCTCCGGCGCGGCCTGGGCATCGCCGTGGAGATCGCCGACTACCACGAGCACGCGCTGGGCGAGGGCGCCGACGCCCGCGCCGCCGCCTACGTCGAGGCGAAGGTGGGGGGCAAGACCCGGTGGGGCGTGGGCGTCGACGCGAACATCGTGACCGCGTCGTTGCGGGCGGTGGTGAGCGCCGTGAATCGGGGCTGAGGCGTGACACGGAAGTGACCACGAGCGGCGGTTGACCCCGGCGGGAGCCCTCCCGACCGGGGTAACCCCCGATTCGTGACACCGGCCAGCCCCGT
>DASTOJ010000145.1:0-20886 GCA_035762565.1 Candidatus Methylomirabilota bacterium
TGAACGAGTGGGCCATGTTGTCCGGCGGCAGCGAGACCTGTCCGGCCCGCGGGGCGGCCGCCCCACCGTCACCCGCGCCGCAGGCGCCGGCGTTGGCGAAGCACGGGTTGTCCGCGATCAGGCGCGACACCGAGTTCTGGAAGATCGACAGGCCGTAGCCGAACTGCACCTGCCAGTTGTCCCGGGCGTAGGTCCCCCGCAACCGCACGTCGTGGATGGTGTGCTCGATCGGCTCCAGGACCTCGTAGAAGTTGTTGCCGGGGCTGCCGAACGCCATGCTGAAGGGGCGGTCGCCGTCCTTGTTGATCCGCGTGTACTCGGCGACGACGTCGAAGTCGGGCGCCGGCGTGAGGGTCACCGACATCCGGGCGGTGTCCCATCGGGTGGCGACCTCGCCCAGCTTGGGAGCCCGGTTGTGCACCGACAGCGGTGCCGGGCGCGGGGTGGGCAGGCGGTAGACGCCGCGCTCGGTTTCCTGGGCCAGCAGGCGGGCGGTGGTCGAGTGGACGTGGGGGATCTGGTCCCACTCGAAGACGAACTGCCAGAGGCCCAGCCGGCCGGCGCCGAGGCGGAAGTACTGGTCCTCGTACCCCCACTTCGACCCCTCCAGCTCGGTCGAGTAACGCTCGTCGGGGCGCAACAGCCGGAGGTGGAGGCGCTGGAGCCACAGCCCCTCCGTCATGTCGCGGTACTCCTCGAACTTGCCCTTGCGCGACCTCGGCGGCTCGTCGAGATAGAAGACCGGTCCGGCCTCCACCTCACCTTCCAGGCTGTAGTCGCCGAGCGCCAGCTGCGCCGGCGCGTTCGCCGGCATGCCCAGCACCAGCAGCCCACCCAGCGCGATCAGCGTGATCCAGAGTCGCATCGTCGGCCCTCTAGCGCGTGAAGGCGAAGCCGGACGGGTGGTTCGAGCCGTGGATGTTCACGTGACAGTTCGAGCAGGACCGCCCCATGACGAACTTGAGCGACGGCGTGTCGCGGCCATAGGGGTTCGTCGGATGCCGGCTCTCGATGTGGCAGCTCTGGCACAGGCGGGGCTTGGCGATGCGCAGCATCGCCTGGTGGTTCGAGCCGTGGGGGTCGTGGCAGTTGACGCACGACTCGTTGACCGGCGCGTGTGGCCACAGGAAGGGGCCGCGCTTCTCGGCGTGGCAGGTGAAGCACGTGTCGTTGAGCGTCGGCTCCTTGAGGAGCGCGTGGTTCACCCCGCCATGCGGATTGTGGCAGGACGTGCAGGTCATCTTCCCCTCGCGCAGGGGCATGTGCGAGAAGCGCATCTGCTGCGCGCGCTTCTGCAGGTGGCACGTCCCGCAGGTCTCGATCTCGGTAGCCTTGGCCAGCTGGGCCCGCGCGCCGGTGTGCTCCATCACCTTGTGGCAGCCCGTGCAGGCCACGTCGCGCGCCTCGTGGGCGCTGCCCTTCCAGAACAGGTGCGGCCCGCGGCTGTGGCAGGCGGTGCAGGCGGCGTTGCGGCGCTCGACCGGCGTCGGGTCGTTCTTCGCGAACGTGATCATGCCGCCGGCGCCCTTGCCGCCGCCTGCCTCGACGTGCTTCTGGCCGGGTCCGTGGCAGCTCTCGCAGGCCAGCCGCTCCTGCATGTTGCGCGGCTGCTTGAGGAAGAGCCGGCCCATCTTCGTCGTCTCGAACTTGCGGAACGCCTCCTCGTGGCAGGCCTTGCAGACCTCGGCGCCCATGTAGCCGGTGGGGAGCGCCGTGGCGGCGGGGGCGGCGGGCGACTGAGCCGACGAAGTCGGTGGCGACTGGGCCGGCACCGGCCAGGGAAGCACGAGCACCCCGAGTGCGAGCGCCGCACCCGCAACGACACCGGACACCTTCCAGAGGCTCCCGGTCATCTTCTCTCGGCCTTTCGCGGCGTGGTGGGCTGTCGTTCGAGGCGTATGAAAAACGGTCCCCGCGAGCGTGTCAAAGGAAAAATGCGTGGCCTACGTGGCGGGGCACGGACGCTAGGGCAAACGGCCTATACCGCCCCCAGCATCTACCGTGCGCCCGGCGCCGGACCTCCACGGCACACGGCACGCGTGACGGCAGCCGGGCTCAGCGGCCGAGCTGGGCTCGCGCCTCCGTGGCCTTGCGCCGTGCCGCCGCCAGCAACGCATCCGCGGCCAGCGGGTTGTGGACGACGGTGCTCGACCTCACCAGCGCGTGAGCCTCGCGCGCCTGCTCGAGCAAGGCCTCGGCCGCCGGCTTCGCGCGCCCGGTGCGTCGCGCCTGCGCGGCGGCGCTCTCGGCGGCCCGCAGCGCCTCGGCGGTGGCCTTGAGGTCGCGGTCGAAGCCGGTCGTCCACTCGGTCATGAGCGGCAGGTAGGCGGGCTCGTGGCAGCCGAGGCACTTCTCGGTCACCGCCGTCCGCGAGTGCTTGCGGGTGAAGTCGTGGCAGCCGGTGCAGGTGACCGCCTCGGCCATGCGGTTCGGCGCGATCTGAGCGTCAGGACTCTTGGCCCGGCCGCGATAGAAGGCCGCCTGCCGCGCGTGACAGGACTCGCAGCGCTCGTTCTGCGGGCTGTGGTGGCAGGACGAGCAGGTCACCGCCGTGGCCGTCACGGCCTTGTGGGTCTCGGCGGAGTGGCACGACGTGCAGGTGGCGCCGAAGTCGGTCACGTGGCGCGCGTGCGGTACCTTCTGGCGACCGAACGTCACCGTCTCCCTGGGCTTGACGCCGGCCGCCTGGTGACAGAGCACCGCGCAGTAGCCGCCGCGGACGAGCTGGTCATCGGTTCGCATCGGCGGTTTGCGCAGCAGGGTGTTGGCCTCGTCCAGCCAGCCGTTGCCCAGCTTGAGCAGGTCGGCAGCGTAGAACACGTTGTGGACGCCCTTCGCCAGCCCCACGTAGCGGTTGTTGAATTCGGCGTCGTCCACCAGCACCCGGGCACGATCGGACTTGGGATCGCGCCGGTCGGCCGCCTGGAGGGCCAGGCGTGTCTCGCGGAGCTTCGCCGCCACGATCTCGGTCATGCGGGCCAACGTGGTGGTCCACTGGCCGAGCATGCCGCGGTACTTCTCGCCGTGGCAGGTCACGCAGGCCTGCTCGCTCGGCCTAAACGTCTGCCCGCCGAGGCCGCCGGCGCCGTCCGGGGTCTTGGGTGTCGTGTGGCAGGCGATGCACTCGACGCGCACCTGGAACATGTGGCTGGGGATCGTCGGCGCTCCCCGCCCGCCGATCCCGATGTACATCTGCACGATCCCCTGGTGGCCACCCAGGTGGCACTTGCGGCAGTCCAGCTCCCCGGGCCGATGGGGCGGCTGCGCCCGGTCGGGCCGCGCCCCGGGCGACGGCGACGGGTGGCCGGGCGCAGAGGGCGGGCCGGCGGGGCCGGCGGTCTGAGCGGGCGCCGGAAGCGGGGCGGCGGCCAGCGCGGCGGCCAGGACCAGGACG
Source organism: Candidatus Methylomirabilota bacterium (assembly GCA_035762565.1). Classification (GTDB taxonomy): domain Bacteria; phylum Methylomirabilota; class Methylomirabilia; order Rokubacteriales; family CSP1-6; genus AR5. The sequence continues at coordinate 3,395 of DASTOJ010000145.1, forward strand.
ACGGCGGGAAGTCTCATCGGCCACCCGGCGCTTGCGCGGCCAGCCGGGGACCCGAGTCCCGCGCGGTGGGCGCCCCGATCGGTGGCGGCAGGCGATGCTGGATCTCGTTGTGGCAGCGCACGCAGTCGATGCTCTTGCCGGTGACGTGCACCGCGTGGATGTGGACCCGGTCCTCCGACCGTTCCAGCATCTCGGGCTGGTTGTGACAGGTGACGCAGCGCTCGCGCGGCGCCTCACCCTGGCCCTCCACCACGTTGAGGTGGCAGCTCTGACAGGCCACGCCGCGCCGCACCAGCTCGCCGTGGTTGAACCGCACGGAGCCGACCAGGATGTCGCCCTCCGGCGGGACGTGGCAGCTCGTGCAGCCGGCCACCGGCGTCAGATCCCGGTCGCCGCGGGTGCCCTTGAAGTGGCAGGTGAAGCACGTGGACCGCTGGACCTCGAAGTGCTTGTCGACCACGACCTGGGCGTGACAGGTCGTGCAGCGCAGCTGCCAGCCCGTCTTCGCGGATTGCAGGTGGAGGGCGTGATCGAACCGCAGGCCCCGGCCGAACGTCCGCGGGCCCGGCTTCTCCAGCTCGCTGGAGGCGTGGCAGCCGGAGCGCAGGCAGCTGGCGTCCTCGACGTCGGCGAAGGGTTTCGAGCTGTACGTCCCCGTCGCCCACTTCGCGACCTGGGTCACCGCCTGGAACTTGACGCGCAACGTGTCGCGCAGCCCGGGCGGGTAGTGACACTGCACGCACCCGACGGGGGCGTGCTTGGAGGCCGCCCACGCGTCGACGTAGGGCCGCATGATGTGACACGAGTTGCAGAACTGGGGGCTGGCGCTCACGTGCCACATTCCGGCGCCGCCGGCGGTGGCCAGCACGACGAGGATGCCGGCAGCGACGAGGATGATGACCCGGCGGCGGGGCGGGGCGGCCGTCACTTGTGGCACCGATCACACTCGTCGATCGGGAACACCGCCGTCCCGCCCATCGTCGTCTTGCCGTCGTGGCAGGCGCCGCAGAATTTCCCTTCCTGCTTGGCCGCGAGAGTGATGGGGCCCGAGCCGCCGCGCTGCAGCTTGAAGTCCCGCATGTGGCAGGCGCTGCACTTGTCCACCCTGGCCCGGTGGGCGGCGTGGCTGAACGTGACCTCCCCCGGGCTCGCCTCGGACTTCGGGAACTGGAAGTCCGGCGGGACCTTCACCTGGGCGACGCCGGCCGTCGAGCCCGGTGCGGTGAGGGCGCCCAGGGCCACGGCCAGCGCGGCGACGCCGCGCCTGAACGGACCCGGGACCCGGCGGGGTCCTGTCAACGCGCCGCCCCGTCGCCGCGCAGGAACCCGAGCAGGTGCAGCATCTCGTCGCCCGTGAACCGCGGGTAGAGCACGGCGCGCTCGAGCGCGACCGCGGCCATGCGCGGTGTGTGGGCCCACATCGTCGCCGCCCATCTCGCCGCGGGTCCGTAGTCGTCGCGCCGCCGGGAGAGGTCCGGGCCGACACGCGCCCCCTCGCCTTTCCAGGCGTGACACTTCAGACACCCCTTGCCGACCAGGATCAGCTGGCCCCGGGCGGGGTCCGCGACCGGATCCCGCCCGGGGTCGGCCTGCAGATAGGCCATCAGGTCCGCCATCTCACCGGTGTCGATCCGCGGCCACCCGAGCCCCTCGAGCTTGAGGACGGTGAACATCGCGGGGGCGTGATTCCACAGCCGCCCGGCCAGCTCGTAGACGCCCTGAGGCCGACGCAGCAGCTGCAGGGGAGGCCCGAGGCCGGGCTCCGGACGGGGCCGGTGGCACTGCGCGCAGTGCTTGGCGGCGAAGAGCTCCTGACCGCGCCCCGGATCGCCCGGGCCTTGCGCGTGCGCGAGCGCGGCGCCGGCGAGGCTCGCGCCGAGCGCGACAACGAACCCGAGCGCGGCGAGGCCGCGCGGCGGTCCAGGGCGAGTCGGGAGACCCGCCACCGTCAGTTCTTGTGGCACTTCACGCAGCTGTTGCCGTCATCGACCGCGAAGACGGCGACGCCGCCCACCTGCGTCTTTCCGTTGTGACAGGCCCCACACTGCTCGCCCGCTCTCATCTTCTCCATGGTGAGGAGCCCCCTGGGTCTGGGCCCCGAGCGGGCCCACCGCCGTCAACCCCATCACGACCGCAAGCGTGACCGCGCCGATCAGGCGCACGGGGGGCATCGCCTCCTTCGCGGGCGAACTCATTTCGTCGCACTGGCAGTGTACCCGAGGTACGTCAGCGCCAGCATGTAGACGATGACGCCCACGACGATCCACGCGATCAGCGGGCTGCGCTCGCCGCGGGCGGCCCGGCGGTCGAGGAAGGGCAGCACGAGCAGCAGCGCCCCACCCCCCCCGAACGCGAGGATGCCGACGACCTCACCCTCGATGCCGAGGATGTGGGCCGGCAGGTACTTGAGCGTCTGGAACATGAACATGAAGTACCACTCGGGCTTGATGCCGACGGGCGCCGGCGCGAAGGGGTCGGCCTTGCGCCCCAGCTCGGTGGGGAAGAACGCCGCCAGGGCGGCCAGCGCCGCCAGCGCCGAGAGCCAGCCGACGACGTCGCGCAGCAGGAAGTTGGGGACGAAGGGGGTCGTGCGCCGCGGCCCGCCCGCGCGCTCGACCGACGGCGGCACGCTCATGCCGTGGCGCTGCACGAGGTAGAGATGCAGGCCCAGGAGGACGGTGGCCAGCGCCGGGAGGACGGCGACGTGAATCCCGTAGAAGCGCGTCAGCGTGGCGCCGGTCACCTCGTCGCCGCCGCGCAGCAGCCGGAGCAGGAAGCCGCCCGCCAGCGGCACCGCCCCCGTGATCTCCGTGCCGACCTTGGTGGCGAAGTAGGCCAGCTCGTTCCACGGCAGGAGGTAGCCCGTGAAACCGAAGGCAAGCGCCAGCCCCAGCAGCGCCACCCCGGAGAACCAGGTGACCTCCCGGGGCGGCCGGTAGGCCCCGAGCAGCAGGACGCTGAACAGGTGCACGAACAGGGTGAAGATCATGAGGTTCGCGGACCAGGAGTGGATCGAGCGGATCAGCCAGCCGAACTCGACCTCGGCCATGAGGAACTGGACGGACTCGTACGCTTCCTCGGCGCTCGGGCGGTAGTAGAGCAGCAGCAGGATCCCGGTGGCGACCTGGACGGCGAACAGGAACAGCGTCATCCCGCCGAAGTAGTACCAGAAGGAGTGGCGGTGGACCGGCACCTGCTTCTTGCGCGCGAGCGTGGCCATGTCGCTGACGCCGACGCGCTCATCCAGCCATGTCCACAGCCGCCCGGGGCGGCCGCGCGGGGCGTCAGGGCTCACGTGCTCTTGCTCACGACGATCTGGGCGCCCCGCACGTTGACCACGAAGGCATCGAGCGGGCGCGGCGGCGGCCCCTCGATGTTCTGCCCGTTGAGGTCGAAGTGGCCGTTGTGGCAGGCGCACCAGATGTGCGCGAGGTCGGGTCGGTACTGCACCGTGCAGTTCAGGTGGGTGCACACGGCGGAGAAGGCCTTGAGCTCACCCGAGGCCGAGCGCACGAGGATCCCCGGGCGATTGCCGAACTTGAAGGTCTGGCCGGAGTTGGGCTTGACCTCGTCGGCCTTGAACGGCAGCGTGACGCTGGCCGAGGTCGACTCCGCCACCGGCGGCGGGACGAGGTAGCGCGTCACCGGATACAGCACGGACAGCAGGAACGCGCCGGCGCTCGTACCGAGCCACCAGTTGACGAACCCCCTGCGCGTCGGGCCGGGCTCCAGCGTCTGCTCCATCGAGGACCTCCCTGTATCAGCCGGCGCCGCCGGACGGCGGTCGCCGGTCGAGCTGCCGGATCTTCAACACGAGCCCCACGATGAGGGCGAGGATCACCACCAGCGAAACCCCGAGCCCCTTGCGCCGGAATGCGAACTCCTCGAGCGCCCGCACCCCGCGGGCGTGGGCCTTGCCGGTGATGGCGAGCCCGGCGTCCACCTCGCTCGTGACGGCCGGGACGCTGAAGGCATGGATGGCGGCCCGAGCCTTGACGAGCGCGTCGTTGGCGCCGTTGAGGTCGAACCGGGCCTGGCTGACTTCCATGCCGGCGTGCTCGGCCCGCTCGAGCATGGCGGCGGCCGCCGCCTGCTCCTGGCGCAGCCGCTCGATCGCGGCCCGGATCTCGAGGGCGGCGCGGCCGCCCTTGTCGTCTGCCGCGTGACACGTCGCGCACACCGCCTTGTCGTCGAGCCCCACCATCGCGAGGCTCACCGGCTGGATGTCGTGGTTCTGATGGCACGTCGCACAGCCCGGGGTGCCCATGGCCTTGAACGCGCGGGCGTGGACGCTCTTGCCGAACAGGTCGGCCAGCACGGCGTGGCACTGGCCGCACACGTTGCCCACCCACGAGACCCCCGGGGGCGCGGCGCCGTGGTTGCCGTGGCAGTTGTTGCAGGTGGGCGCCGCGAGGTCGCCCTTCACGGACATGGTCTTCCAGTGCACGCTCTGCGAGTACTTCTGGAGCTGGTCCGTCGGGATCTTGTAGGGGGCCATGTAACCGGCGTCGCCGTGGCAACGGCCACAGGTCTGGGCGACCTTGAGCGGATGGACACTGGACTGCGGATCCGACTTGGGCCGGATCGCGTGCGCGGGGTGACAGCTCGTGCAGATGGCGACCTTCGCGTCGTCCTGCTCCCGCAGTCGGCGTCCGTGGACCGAGGTGGCGTACTCGGCCGCCTGGTCCACGCGGACGCCGGGGTTGTACCGCCGCATGAACCGGGCGTCGGCGTGGCACCGCCCGCACACCTGGACCGTCTGCTGGCGCCCGGGCTTGCCGATGTACCCCTTGTCGGGGTCCATCGCCTCCATGCCGGCCTGGCTGGCGTCGCCGCCGTGGCACGACACGCAGCCGAAGCCCTTCGTCCGGTGGACGTCCTGCGCGAACGCCTTGACTGGCTCCGCCAGCCGGTCGTCGCCTGTCTCGAGATGGCACGCCGCGCAGCCATCCTGCGGCGGCTTGGGCTGGGCCGACGATACCGTGACCCCGGCCGCCACGGCCAGCAGCGCCAGGCCCAGCAGCCGCGCGCCACGCGCGGTGCGCGTCATTGGGACCGGCGCAGGGACTGGAGGAACGCCGTGAGGTTCGCCATCTCCTGCGCGCTGATCTCGGCCCAGGCGGTCTTCGCACGCCCGGGCTGCGCGGGGGTGATGAAGGCATGGTTCCACAGGGCCGACAGGACAGCCGCGGGGGAGTCCAGGTCCCGCGCCCGGGACAGGTCGCTCGCCGGCTTGCCCCGCTCGCCCCCGATGGCGTGGCACCCGAGGCAGCCCTTGCTCGCCGCGAGCAGCGTACCCTGACGCGGGTCGCCGCCGAGGGCGAAGTAGCGCACCGAGTAGAGATAGGCCACGATATCGGCCATCTCCTCCGGCTTCAGCTGCGGCACCGGCACCGAGCGGGTCTTCATCGCCTCCATCATCGCCGGCGCCTTGTTCCACATCGCCGCCGTGAACTCGCCGAGGCTCCGGCTACGGCTACGCTCGGCGAGATCGGGTCCGACCCGGCCGCCCTGCCCCTGCACGCTGTGGCAGTCCAGGCAGCGCTTCTGCGCGAACAGCCGTCGGCCCTCGTCGGCGCGGCCGGGCAGGACGTAGAGGGGGCCCTCGCGTACCCCGGGGGACGCGCTGCTGATGTAGGCCAGCAGGTCGCCCAGCTCGGTGCCCCCGAAAAAGGGGCGGGGGATCCTCCGCGCGCGCATCGCGTCGGCCATCGGCGGCCCGTGGTTCCACATCGCCGTCGCCAGGTAGATCGGTGACGCGTACTGCCCGAGTGCATCCAGGCTGGGTCCGATCACGCCGCCGGCGCCACCGACCTGATGGCAGACGACGCACCGCTTGTCCGCGAAGAGCCGGCGGCCGACCTCCGGCCTTCCGAGCGGATCGAAGTAATCGACGCTGAAGAGGAAACCGACGAGATCCCCGGTCTCGCGGGCGTCGAGCCGGGGGCGGGCAATGGCGAGCTGGCGCATGCGCTCGGCCATCCGGGGCGCGTGGTTCCACATCCCGGCGGCGAGATCGAAGAAGGTCCGCGGTCGCGCGATCCGCCCGAGGTCGGGGCCGATCGTTCCGCCGATGCCGCTGACCGCGTGACACTTCACGCAGCCCTTCGCGCTGAACAGGCGCGAGCCGGCGAGGGGGTCCTGCGCCGGACTGAACAGCGGCTGGCCCGACGCAGTGCCGGCGAGTGCGACCAGCGCGAGGCCCAGGCCCGCACCGAGCCAGCCTCGACGTGGGGCACTCACGCCGCCCTCCGGATCATCACGGCGCGCGCTTCAGCGTCCGGAGATACGCGACGAGATCCGCCATCTCCTCGCCGCGGAAGATGGGCCATGGCCGCCGGTCTTTCGCGGGCCGCGGGTCGTCGATGAGCGAATGCTTCCACAGGCCGGCCAGCACGCCCGCCGGCGTGTCGAGCCCGGGGACGGTCGTCAGGTCGGAGGCGACCTTCCCCCGCTCGCCGTAAAGCGCGTGGCAGTCCAGACATCCCTTGTTGACGGCCAGGATGACGCCCCGGCGCGGGTCGCCCGCCTGCTTGAAGTACCGCTGCGAGTAGAGATAGGCGACGATATCGGCCATCTCGTCCGGCCGCAGCGACGGGACGGCGCCGAGCCGGCCCTGCATGGCCTGCGTCATCAGGGGCGCCTTGTTCCACATGGCGGCGGCGAACTCGACGAGGCTCTTCTGGGCTTCGCGCTCGGCGAGATCGGGCGGCCCGTCGGCGGCCTTGTCGCCGGCCCGATGGCAGACGACGCACTGCTTGTCGACGAACACGCGGCGTCCGTCGAGGGCCCGGCCGGGCAGGACGTAGAGCTGGCCGCGGGCCGGTTTCGGCGAGGCGGCGTTGATGTAGGCGATGAGGTCGAGCAGCTCCCCGCCCTTGAACTCCGGCCGGGGAATCTTGTGCGCCTCCATCGCCTCCGCCATCCGCGGCCCGTGGTTCCACATCGACGCCGCCAGCGCGATCGGCGACCCGAACATCTTCAGCTGGTCGAGGCGGGGACCGATGCTGCCGCCCTCGCCGCCGACGCTGTGGCAGACGACGCAGCGCTTGTCGGCGAAGAGGCGCTTGCCCACCGCCGGGCGTCCCGGCCGGTCGAAGTAGTTCAGCGTGTAGAGGTAAGCCGCCAGATGGCCGGCCTCGACTGCCGTCAGCGGCGGGCGCGCGAGGCCGAGCTCGCGCATGCGCGCGGCCATCCGGGGCGCGTGGTTCCAGAGCGCCGCCGACAGGTCGAAGAACGTCCGGGGGCGCGTGGTGCGGCCGAAGGCGGGGCCGATGGTGCCGCCGGCGCCGTTCACCGCGTGGCAGCGTACGCAGCCCTTGTCACTGAACAGACGCCCGCCGGCGATCGGATCCTGACGAGGACTGAACAGCGGCTGGGCCAGCGCCATCGAGGGCCACACGACGAGCGACGACAGGACGAGCGCGGCCCACTTCACGAAATCGGCCCACTCCACGGTGTGTACCATCCTAACCGTGATGGTCGAACCATGGCAATCGCCGGGAGAGAGATACCTCTCCCGGCGAATGCGAGCGCCCCGGACTACTCGAAGACCAGCTTCAGCACGCCGGGCACGTAGGCGTGCCGGACCTGCGCGTTGTCGAACACCGCCACCCCGAAGGGGTACACCTTCTTCACGTCGTTGAACTGCACGTCGAAGTCGCTGTTGGTGACCAGCTTCCGCCAGAACACCAGGGTCCACGTGCCGTCCTTCCACACGTTCGTGACCGCGATGTCGCCGCGGTCACCGGTGAACGGCGCCACCACGATCCCGGGCACCTCGTCGCCCGCCTTGTACTTGGAGTCGTCGAACGGCTCCTTGTCGGCGTCGACGATCCAGTAGGGCGGCGCGGGCTTGTTGCCCTTCGTCCCGAACTTCGGCCCTTTCTTGTCGTCGCTCACGTTGTCGACGTAGCCGCCGGCGGTCTTGGGCTCGGTCTTGCGGCCGGCGTTCGGGGATTTCTCCTTGTCGTACTTCGTGTCGTCCAGGTACTGATCGTCGATCTGGCCGACGGAGCCGGTGCGCACGCTCTTCCAGTGCCACATGTCGGCCTTCTCGCCCGCCGGCAGGTATTTGTTGCCGAAGGGCTTGCCCTCGCCGGTGTGGCAGGCGGCCATGCAGCCCTTCGCCTCGAAGCTCGGGGCCTTGATGGCCCAGATGAGGCCGGCCTTGTCTTCGTAGTAGACGTTGTTGTCGCCGCCCTTGTCGGCCGGATCCTTCAGCTTCAGCCACGAGCCGTCGGCCTGCTTGGCCCAGGGGCCACGCTTGAAGCTCTGGGTCGGGTCCTTGTACTGCATGTGGAAGTAGATCGTGTCGACGGTGTACACGGAGCGCAGCGTCACCTCCGTCGAGCCGCCCGGCAGATTCTTGCCGCCGACGGCCTTCACCGTGAGCGCGGGAGCGGCGTTCCAGGCCCCGTCCAACGTCCCGTCGACCGCGGGCGCCGCCGCCACCTTCTTGGCCGCGAGCGTGTTCTTGGCCTGCGCCTCGAGCGAGGGGGCCGAGAGACCGATTGCGAGCCCCGCCGCCACGGCAACGGCGGCGCCGATGAGCCTCCATGAGCGGGTCATGCCTGCCTCCTTTCGTCGATCGCCACCGCCGCCGGGCGATGGTCTGTCAGTGCCGGTACGTCCGGTCGATGCTGGCGCGGATGTCCGCCACCGCCCAGCCCGCCTTCGCCATCCGAGACGCGTCCAGCGCCTCGTCGATGCAGACGATTCAGGTCGCCGCGTGGCCGTCCGTGTAGCACGACAGCAGGCTGACGTGGCCGATGCCCTCGCAGCGACAGTAGCAGCGCAACTGGTCGAGCACGTCGGGGATCACCCGGGCGACCGCGTGCGCCTGGCGGGCCTTGCCGGTGAACAGGGCTGGCTCCAGTGTCAGGCGCGTCTCGCGCGGGGCGCGGGCCGCGGCAGGCGAGGGGGGAGCCTGGCCCCCGCTCGAGAACCAGGCAAGCCCGCCCCCCGCTATCACGACCGGGGCGAGCGCCAGCGACCACACAGTCTTGCGGCGGGACCAGGACCCCGTCGGCCGCTCACGTGTCTGATTTCGGCTCTTCATGGCTGACGAACCGGGGGCAAGCGTCGTGCCACGGCCGGGCGGCCCTAACGCGCTGAATCGACGGCGCCGGAAGCTGGTGACCCGGGCGCAGGTGGGACGAAGGCGCCGCGCATGCGGCACGGGCGCCCCAGCTGCGGGCGCCGCTGGCCGGGCTACTTCGGGTTGGCCGGCGGGCGCCGGGAGAGCGAGCCGAGGTAGGCGGCGATGTCAGCGAGGTCCTGGCCCTTGAGAACGGGCCACACGACGCCCGTCGCTTCGGCCTTCGCGTCCATTCGCGGCGCGTGGTTCCACATTGCCGCGATGAGCGCGGATGGCGAGCCGACCACGGTGGACGTGGCGAAATCCGCCGCCGCCTTGCCGCCCACCCCGCGGATCGCGTGGCACGAGGTGCAGCCGCGGTCGCGGACGACCTGGCCGCCACGGCCGGCGCTGGCGCGGTGGTCGAAGTAGTGCGCGGTGAAGAGGTACGCCAGGATGTCGGCCATCTCCTGGCCGCTGAGCCGGGGCACCGCGAGCCCGTGCTCCTTCATCTTCGCCCACATCGCGGGGCCGTGGTTCCACATGCGTGCGGCGAACGCGGTGAGGCTGACGTGCTGGCGCGCCGTCCCGAGGTCCGGTCCCACCCGGCCGCCCTTGCCGCCCACCGCGTGGCACGTCGCGCAGTGGCGCTCGGCGAAGAGCTTCTCGCCGCGCTCCGGCGTGCCCGGCACGACCTGCGCCGTCTCGCCGGCGGGATCCTTCGCGGTGGTGACGACGTAGGCGATGACGTCGAGCATCTCGGCCGGCGTCAGCGTCGGGCGCGTCAGGCCCTTGGCCTTCATGGCCTCGGCCATCGCCGGGCCGTGGTTCCACATCGCGGCGGCGACCAGCACCGGCGAGTTCGCGCGCTTCAGCGCGTCGAGCGGGGGGCCGACGGCGCCTCCGGAGCCGCCGACGGCGTGACACTGCACGCAGGCCTTGGTCGTGAACAGCTTGTCGCCCGTCCGCGGATTGCCCAGCTCGTCGTAGTACTGCGCGGTGAAGACGAAGGCCGCGAGGTCGGCCACCTCGCCCGCCGTCAGTGTCGGCCGGTCGATGCGCGCCGCCCGCATCCGCTCCCCCATGCGCGGCAGGTGGTTCCACATGGCGGCGCCGACGTCGAAGAAGCTGGTACCGCTCGTGATGCGGCCGAGGTCGGGACCCGTCACCGGGCCGAAGCCGCGCAGCGCGTGGCACTGGCCGCAGCCCTTCCTGGCGAACACGTCCCAGCCGGCGAGCATGCCCCACGCGGGCGCGAACGGCTGCGTGGGCGGCGGCGCCTGCTGCGCCCGCGCCGGCGCCACCGTCATCACCAGGAGCAGCATGCTCGCTGCGGTCGCGATCCACCGGGTCACCCGGGTCATTGGCGAAGTCTTCCCTCCTGCATCGACGGTCACGCTGGGAGCGCGGATGGGCCGAAGCGCGGGCACCGGGGCCAATCTATGGCGACTGCCGCCCGCGCGTCAAGCGTGAGCGCACCGCGCGCCCCGGTGTCGCGCCGGCGCCCCGGCGATCGGACGTGTGGGCGGCCGGCGATGGCGCAAACGCGCGGCGCCGGTAGTGCGCCTGCACTGTCCGGACGTGGCCCCGACGTTGCTCCCTCCGTGGCCCGAGGAGGACCGCGCCATGTTCACGCTGACGGTCTCGGGAGCGACCGCCCTCATCCTCGGTCTGCTGGCCACCGCGCTCCTGCTCGTCGCCGGCGTCCTGCTCGCCGTCCCGCGCGCCGGGCGCGTCGTTCCGGCCACGGTGCACTGCCCGCTCCTCGGCCGGCCGGCGAGCGTGGAGCTCGTGCGTGACGCGTGGACGCTCCGCATCGTCGACGTCGCACGCTGTTCCCTCCTGCACGGCTACACGGGGGTCATCTGCGCGAAGCGATGCGTGGCCCGGCGGAGGTCAGGCGGCAGGCCCCCGTCCCCGCCCCAGTGAGGCAAAAGCACCCCAGCCGAGGCGACGGCGCGCTCCGGCCCGAGCGCCGCGCGAGTCGCCCGTGAAGTCCGCGGACGTGCTGGTGATCCGCCGGCACCGAAGACGGCCGGGGCCACCCGGTCCCCTCTCTGGTGCGTCCCTTGCACTAGGCCGATCGACTGGAGGTTCGGCATGCCCAGCGACGAGAGGACGCGGGTCACGCTCGACGCCAACGAGGCGGTCGCGCGCGTGGCCTACAAGCTCAGCGACGTCATCGCGATCTACCCCATCACACCGTCCTCGCCGATGGGCGAGTGGGCCGATCAGTGGGCGGCGCTGGGTGAGCCGAACCTCTGGGCGGCGGTGCCGGCGGTGGTGGAGCTGCAGAGCGAGGGCGGCGCGGCGGGGGCGCTGCACGGGGCGCTGCAGACCGGCGCGCTGGCGACGACCTTCACGGCCTCCCAGGGCCTGCTGCTGATGCTCCCCAACATGTACAGGATCGCCGGCGAGCTGACGCCCGCCGTCTTCCACGTCGCCGCGCGCGCGCTGGCGACGCAGGCGCTCTCGATCTTCGGCGATCACGGCGACGTGATGGCCGCCCGCGCCACCGGGATGGCGATGCTGGCGTCCAACTCGGTGCAGGAGGCGATGGACCTGGCGGCGGTGGCCCACGCGGCCACGCTGCGGGCCCGCGTGCCCTTCGTCCACTTCTTCGACGGCTTCCGGACGTCGCACGAGGTGGCGAAGATCGAGCCGCTCGACGATCGGGACCTGCACGCCCTCGTCGACGACGGGCTGGTGCACGCGCACCGGGCGCGCGCGCTGTCGCCCGAGCATCCGGTCGTCCGCGGCACCGCCCAGAATCCCGACACGTACTTCCAGGCGCGGGAGGCCGCCAATCCGTACTACCTGGCCACTCCCGCGCTCGTGCAGGAGGTCATGGACGCGCTGGCCGCGCGGACCGGCCGGGCCTATCACCTGGTGGACTACGCGGGCGCGCCCGACGCCGAGCGCGTGATCGTGATGATGGGCTCCGGCGCCGAGACCGCCGAGGAGACGGCCGCCTGGCTGAACGCGCGAGGCGAGCGCGTCGGCGTCCTCAAGGTCCGCCTCTACCGGCCGTTCCCGGCCGAGGCCCTGACGGCCGCACTGCCGCCGACCGTCAAGGCGATCGCGGTGCTCGACCGCACCAAGGAACCCGGCAGCCTCGGCGAGCCCCTCTACCTCGACGTGCTCGCCGCGCTGGCCGAGTCGCGGCAATCGAGGACCGTCGCGGCATCGAGGACCGTCACGGGTCCGCCGGGACGGTCCGAGCGCGGGGGGGCGTGGGGGGCCATCTCGGGGCCCCCCACGATCGTGGGCGGGCGGTACGGGCTGGCGTCGAAGGAGTTCACGCCGGGGATGGTGATGGCGGTGTTCGACGAGCTGCGGGCGGCGCGCCCGCGCAACCACTTCACGATCGGCATCCACGACGACGTCACCCACACCAGCCTGCCCTGGGACCCGGACGTGTCCATCGAGGCGCCGGACACCGTGCGGGCCGTCTTCTACGGCCTCGGCGCCGACGGCACGGTCGGCGCCAACAAGAATTCGATCAAGATCATCGGCGAGGACACCGACGCCTGGGCCCAGGGGTACTTCGTCTACGACTCCAAGAAGTCCGGCTCGGTCACCGTCTCGCACCTGCGCTTCGGGCCGCGGCCGATCCGCGCGCCCTACCTCATCAGCCGCGCCAGCTTCGTGGCCTGTCACCAGTTCGCCTTCCTGGAGCGTCTCGACGTGCTGCGCGTGGCCGAGCCCGGCGCCGTGTTCCTGCTCAACAGCCCCTACGGGCCCGACGAGGTCTGGGACCACTTGCCCCGGCCCGTGCAAGAGCAGCTCGTCGCCCGGCGCCTGCGCTTCTTCGTGATCGACGGCTCGCGGGTGGCCCAGGCGGCGGGCATGGGTGGCCGTGTGAACACGCTCATGCAGACGTGCTTCTTCGCGGTCAGCGGGGTCCTCCCGCGCGCGGAGGCGGTGGCGGCCATCAAGCGCTCGATCGAGAAGACCTACGGCCGCCGCGGCGAGCCGGTCGTCCGCAAGAACTTCGCGGCCGTCGACGCGGCGCTGGAGCACCTCCACGAGGTGCCCGTCCCCGCGGTGGTGACGTCCAGCACGGCGCTGCGCCCGCCGGTGCCCGCCGCGGCGCCGGCGTTCGTGCGCGAGGTCACCGCCCGCCTGATCGCCGGCGACGGCGACCTGGTGCCGGTGAGCGCGCTGCCGGCCGACGGCACCTACCCGAGCGGGACCGCGCGCTGGGAGAAGCGCAATATCGCCGCCGAGATTCCGGCCTGGGACGCCTCGCTCTGCATCCAGTGCGGCAAGTGCGTCCTGGTCTGCCCCCACGCGGTCATCCGCGCCAAGGTCTGCGCGCCGCCGGCGCTGGCCGGGGCGCCCCGGGGGTTCACGTCGGCGCCGGCCCGCTGGCGCGAGCTGGACGACGCGCGTTACACGCTGCAGGTCTCGCCCGAGGACTGCACCGGCTGCGGCCTCTGCGTCGAGATCTGCCCGGCCAAGAGCAAGAGCGAGGTGCGCCACAAGGCGCTCGAGATGGTCGACCAGCGCCCCGTGCACGACGCCGCCGTCGCCGGCTGGGAGTTCTTCCTCGGCCTGCCCGACGGCGCCCCGGCGCCGCTCAACACGGGACTCGTGAAGGACGTTCAGCTGCTGCCGCCGCTCTTCGAGTTCTCGGGCGCCTGCGCGGGCTGCGGCGAGACGCCGTACCTGAAACTCCTCAGCCAGCTCTTCGGCGAGCGCGCGCTGGTCGCCAACGCGACCGGCTGCTCGTCGATCTACGGCGGCAGCCAGCCGACGACGCCGTGGGCGGTCAACGCCGCGGGCCGCGGCCCGGCCTGGGCCAACTCGCTGTTCGAGGACAACGCCGAGTTCGGTCTCGGCATGCGGGTGGCGCTCGACACCCAGGCCGCCGCCGCGCGGCGCCTGGTCGCCACGCTGGCCGGCCCGCTCGGAGACCTCGCCCCCGCGCTGCTGGAGGCCGACCAGTCGACCGAGGCCGGCATCGCCGCCCAGCGCGAGCGCGTGCGCGTGCTCGAGACGCGCCTGCGCGCGCTCGGCTCGGCGCAAGCGCGCGAGCTGGCCAGCCTGGCCGGCGCCCTGGTCAGCAAGAGCGTCTGGATCGTCGGCGGCGACGGCTGGGCCTACGACATCGGCTACGGCGGGCTCGATCACGTCCTGGCCTCGGGTCGCAACGTGAACGTGCTGGTGCTCGACACCGAGGTCTACTCCAACACCGGCGGCCAGATGTCCAAGGCCACGCCGCGGGGCGCCGTCGCCAAGTTCGCCGCCGGCGGCAAGACCACCGCCAAGAAGGACCTGGCGCTGATGGCGATGACCTACGGCCACGTCTACGTGGCGCGGGTCGCCATGGGCGGCAACGACACCCAGACGCTGCGCGCCTTCCGCGAGGCGGAGGCCCACGAGGGCCCCTCGTTGATCATCGCCTACAGCCACTGCATCGCCCACGGGTACGACCTGCGCCACGGCATGGACCAGCAGAAGGCGGCCGTGCTTTCCGGCCACTGGCCCCTCTTCCGCTACGACCCGGCCGTGGCCCGCGAGGGCAGGAATCCCTTGCAGCTCGACTCGAAGGCGCCGAGCCTGCCGCTCGAGGCGTATGCCTACAACGAGACCCGCTACACGATGCTCGCCCACAGCCACCCCGAGACCGCCCGACGCCTCCTCGCCGAGGCGCAGGGCGACGTGGCGGCGCGCTGGCGCCTGTACGAGCAGTGGGCGGCCCTGGCGCCCGCCGGCCGGCCCGCGGAGGAACCGTCATGATCGACCTCTCCACGCGTTACCTCGGCCTGCGGCTGGCCGGCCCGCTCGTCGCCTCGGCCTCGCCCCTCTGCGAGAGCCTCGACAACATCCGGAGGATGGAGGACGCCGGCGCGGCGGCAGTGGTGCTCCACTCGCTGTTCGAGGAACGGATCGACGTCGAGAGCCACCACCTCGACCGCTATCTCTCCCACGGGACCGAGAGCTACGCGGAGTCCGTGAGCTACTTCCCGGACCTCCACGACTACCACCTCGGCCCCGACGCCTACCTGGAGCACGTCCGGCGCGCCAAGGCCGCGGTCGACATTCCGGTGCTCGGCAGCCTCAACGGCGTCTCCACCGGCGGCTGGATCCGCTGCGCCCGGCAGATCGAGCAGGCGGGCGCCGACGCGGTCGAGCTGAACATCTTCTACGTCCCCACCGACCCCGCCCTCACCGGCGCCGAGGTCGAGCAGGTGTACGTGGACCTCGTGCGCGACGTGAAGCGGAGCGTGTCGATCCCGGTGGCCGTGAAGCTCGGCCATTCGTTCAGTGCGACCGCCAACCTCGCGCGGCGCCTCGACGACGCCGGGGCCGACGCCCTCGTGCTGTTCAACCGGTTCTACCTGCCCGACTTCGACCTGGAGACGCTAGACGTCGTGCCGCGGCTCACGCTGTCGAGCCCGCACGAGCTGCTCGTGCGCCTGCACTGGGCGGCCATCCTCTACGGGCACGTGCGCGCCGACCTGGCGATCACGGGCGGCGTGCACGGCCCCGAGGACGTGCTGAAGGCCATGATGGCGGGCGCGCGGGTGGCGATGACGACGTCGGCCTTGCTCACGCACGGCATCGGCCATCTCGACCGCGTGCGGGCCGGGCTGCTCCAGTGGATGGAGGTGCACGAGTATGCGTCGATCGCCCAGATGCAGGGCAGCATGAGCTACCGCTCGGTCGCCGAGCCGGCCGCCTTCGAGCGCGCCAACTACATGAAGGTGCTCAGCTCGTACGCGGCTCCGGGTCGAGCCCGGCGCGGGCGTTCCGGGTGAGACCGCCGGCCGTGATCGATGTAGGCCACGCCGGGCTCAGGCCAGGCGCCGCTCCAGCAGCGGCAGCAGGAAGTACACGACGAAGGCGGCGGCCGCCAGGTAGAGCATCCAGTGGACCCGGCCCCCGCCGCCGCTCAGCACCTTGATGGCGACGTACGTCACGAAACCCGCCCCGATGCCATTGGTGATCGACCAGGTGAACGGCATGGCCAGCATGGTCACGAACGCGGGAATCGCCTCTTCATGGTCGTCCCAGGCGATCTCGCGGACCATGCCCATCATGTAGAAGCCGACGATGACGAGCGCCGGTGCGGTGGCCTGGGCCGGGATCACGCTGGCCAGCGGCGAGAACCACATGGCGACCAGGAACAGCAGGCCCGTCACCACCGCGACCAGTCCCGTGCGGCCGCCCTCGGCCACGCCGGCCGCGCTCTCGATGTAGGTCGTGTTGCTGCTGCTGTTGGCCACACCGCCGAGCACGGCCCCGAGCGAGTCCACGAGCAGCACGCGGTTGGCCCGCGGCAGCCGCCCCCGCGCGTCGAGGAACCCGCCCTTGCCTCCCACGCCGATGATCGTGCCCATCGTGTCGAAGAAGTCGCTCAGCATGATGGAGAAGGTCACCAGCACGGTGGCGACGACACCCAGGCGGGCGACGACGCCGAGATCGAGTCGCCCGAAGGTCGAGAAGTCCGGCAGCTGGACGATCGCGGCCGGCACCTGGGCGGCCCCGGGCGTGGCAAAGCCCTTCCAGTCCGCCAGCAGGCCGTTGAGCAGGA
Organism: Candidatus Methylomirabilota bacterium; assembly: GCA_035762565.1. GTDB lineage: Bacteria > Methylomirabilota > Methylomirabilia > Rokubacteriales > CSP1-6 > AR5. The sequence goes on from DASTOJ010000145.1 coordinate 20,017, forward strand.
TCCCCAGCGCGGTGGTGAGCACGATGCCGAGCAGCAGCGCGCCGCGCAGCCGGCGGGCCATGAGCCAGGCCGTCAGCACGAAGCCGGCGACGAAGACCACGCCGGGCAGCCCGGCCAGCGGCCCCAGCGCCACCGGCAGCGGGCCCGCGGCCGGCTTGACCACGAAGCCGGCCGTGAAGAATCCGATGAACGCAATGAACAGCCCGATCCCCACGCTGATGGCCTGCTTGAGGGCCAGCGGGACCGCGTCCAGCATCGCCTCCCGGAAGCGCGTGAGGACGAGGAGCGTGATGGCCACGCCCTCCAGGACCACGATCGTCATCGCCTGCGGCCACGTGAGCCCGCGCCCGGCCACCAGCTCGAAGGCGACCACCGCGTTGAGCCCCATGCCGGGCGCCAGCGCGAACGGGTGGTTGGTGTACAGGCCCATCGCGATCGAGAGGACGCCGGCCGTGAAGCACGTCACCGTGAGCGTGGGTCCGAACGGCAACCCCTTGCCGTCGAGTCCGGGGACGCCGACGTACCCGAGGACGACCGGGTTCACGAAGATGATGTAGCCCATGACCATGAACGTGGTCAGCCCCGCGCGCACCTCGGTGGCGACGTCGGTGCCACGCTCGGACAAGTGGAACCAGCGGTCCAGCGGTCAGTCGCCTTCCCTCGCCCGCTCGCGCAGGACGAACTTCTGGATCTTGCCGGTGGAGGTCTTGGGCAGCGGCCCGAAGACGACGTGGCGGGGCACCTTGTAGTGCGCGAGCGCGTCGCGCAGGAAGCCGATGATCTCGCCGGCGGTGGCGCCGGCGCCGGGCTTGAGCGTGACGAACGCGCAGGGAGTCTCGCCCCACTTGGGATCGGGCCAGGCGACGACCG
>DASTOJ010000146.1:0-21902 GCA_035762565.1 Candidatus Methylomirabilota bacterium
GCGCCCAGTGTACGATAGCGCGACCATCCGCGGCGGGAGGACCAACGCGACATGCTGCCGACCCACGGACGCTACGACTATTCCAGCATCACGACGCGGCCCGACTACGCCTGGCCCGGCGGACGCCGGCTGGCCGTCTACCTCGCGCTCAACATCGAGGCCTTCGGCTTCGGCGTGGGCAAGGGCGCGGCCATCGCCCCGCCCGACCAAGCGCAGAGCCACAGCATCTACAGCTGGCGCGACTACGGCAACCGCGTCGGCATCTGGCGCCTGTTCGAGCTGCTCGACGAGCTGGGCATGCCGGCCGAGGCCCAGCTGAACACGGCGATCTACGAGCTGGCGCCGGACATCCCCCCGCGGCTGCGCGCCCGCGGTGACGAGATCCTGGGCCACGGCGTGACCAACTCCGACGAGCAGGGCCACCTGGCCGAGGACGACGAGCGCGCGCTGATCGAGGGGGTCACCGCCACGATCGCGCGGCACGAGGGGGCCCCGCCCGCCGGCTGGATGAGTCCGTGGCTCTCCAACAGCGCGGTCACGCTGGACCTGCTGCAGGAGGCGGGCTACCGCTACGTGATGGACTGGACGATGGACGACCAGCCCGTCTGGATCCGCACGCGCAAGGGGCGGATCCTGGCCATGCCGTACCCGATCGAGGTGAACGACACGCGCGGGATCGTCTGGTACCGCTATACGGCCGACGAGTTCGCCGACATGATCGTCGACCAGTTCGACGAGATGCTCGCACAGTCGGTCCGCCAGCCGCTCGTGTGCCCGATCTCGCTCCACCCGTTCGTCATCGGCCGCCCGTATCGCATCCGCCGGCTTCGCCGCGCGCTCCGGCACGTCCTCGAGCATCGGGACCGGGTCTGGCTGACGCGCCCCCGCGACATCTGCGCGCAGGTCGAGGCGCTGCCGGCCGGCCTCGTTCCGGGAAGTTGACGCCGTAACCGTCGCCGGCGCAGTATCGTCGCAATGTCGCCGGCGTCGAACCCGGTTTCCCGCCGCAGGCTGCTCGGCACCGGCGCGGCCGCCGCCCTTCTCAGGGCGCTCCCGGCGGCGGCGCAGGGCCCTCCCAAGCCGCTCCTCCTCGACGACGCGAGCCGCCTCAACGCCGTCCCGGTCGCGCGCCACTGGCGGCCGGCACGGGTGACCGGGGAGGCGTGGCTCCACGCGCTCCGCGCGGAGCTGACGGTGGCCGCCGTGGAGGGCCGCCCCGTCTCGGTCGGCGCCGCCCGGCATTCGATGGGCGGTCAGGCGCTCGCCCGCGACGGCGTCGCGATGACGCTCGACGTGAAACCGGCGGCGGACACCTGGATCGTGATCGACCGGGACACGAAGACCTATGGCGTGGCCGCCGGCGCGCGGTGGCGTCAGGTGATCGGCGCGCTCGACCCGGTGGGGTTCTCCCCCACCGTGATGCAGTCGAACCACGACTTCGGGGTCGCCGCGACCCTGTCGGTCAACGCCCACGGCTGGCCCGTCCCTCACGGGCCCTTCGGCGCGACGGTGCTCGCCGTCCGCCTGATGCTGGCCTCGGGTGAGCTGGTCACCTGTTCCCCGACCGAGAACTCCGAGCTCTTCGGCCTGGCGACGGGGGGCTACGGCCTCATCGGCGTCATCGTCGACGTCGACGTGGCCATGGTCGAGAATCAGCTCCTGCGCCCGACGCACGAGCTGATGCCCGCCGCCGAGCTCGGCCCTCGCATGGTGACGGCCATCGCGCAGGACCCCTCCGTCCGGATGGCGTACGGGCGCCTCGCGGTCGACGCCCGGCGGTTCCTCCGCGAGTCCATGCTCGTCACGTACCGGCCGGTGGCGGGCACCCCGCCGGCGGTGACGTCGGGCGGGCTCATGGTGTCCCTGTCCCGCGAGGTCTTTCGCGCGCAGATCGGCTCGGACAAGGGCAAGCGAGCGCGCTGGTACGCGGAGACGGTCGCCGGGCCGAAGGCCTCGTCAGGGATCGCCTCGCGCAACCGGCTCCTGAACGAGCCCGTGGCGAACCTCGCCGGACGGGACCGGTCGCGCACCGACATTCTCCACGAATACTTCCTGCCGCCCGAGGGCCTCGAGGCTTTCCTGGCCGCCTGCCGGGCCGCCATCCCCGGCTCGCGCCAGGACCTGCTCAACGTGACGCTGCGCTACGTCGAAGCGGACCGGACCAGCGTGCTGGCCTATGCGCCCGGCTCCCGCGTGGCGGCGGTGATGCTCTTCTCCCAGCGGATGACGCGGGCGGATGACGAGGACATGGCGGCGCTGACCCGGCGCCTGGTCGACGCCGCCCTCGACGCCGGCGGCGGTTTCTACCTGCCCTACCGGCTGCACGCGCGGCGCGACCAGGTCGCGCGAGCATATCCGCGGCTCGACGAGTTCGTGGCGCGCAAGCGCCACTGGGATCCCGGGCTCCTGTTCCGCAACACGCTGTGGAGCCGCTACTTCGCGCCGTGACCACCACGTCCCGAGGAGGGCCCGCGTGAACCCGCTGCGCGCCATCGCCGCTGTCTACGCCGTGCTGTTCGCGGTCGTCACGAGCCTCAACTACGTCCCCGGGCTGACCGACAGCCAGGGCCGAACGTTCGGCCTGTTCGCCCTCGACGTCTTCGACGACGCGCTGCACGCCGCCTCGGGACTGTGGGCCGCGCTGGCGGCGTGGTGGTCGACCGGCGCCACGCTCGTCTTCTTCCGCGTGTTCGGCACGCTCTATTGCCTCGACGGGCTGCTGGGCCTCGCCACGGGCTCCGGCTACCTCGACCTGGGCATCATCGTGCACGGCGTGCTCGACCTGCCGTTCGTGACGCGCGTCCTGATGAACCTCCCCCACATCGCGATCGGTGGCTTCGCCGCCTTCACCGGGTTCCTGCTGGCGCGCCGCTGGGCGCCCGGCGCCGCGCTGCGCTGAGATGTTCCGCCGGGCGAGACGGCTCGCTGGCGGGCTCGTCGTGCTCGCCGTGGTCCTGGCCGCGCCGATCGTCTACGTCGAGAGCCTCTGTACCGCGCCGCCGGGTCCGCCGGCGCGGCCGCGCACCCCGCTGGCCGGGGAGCCCGGCTACGCGCGGCGCGAATCAGACAGCTATCTGTCCTTTCCCGAGTGGCACATCGTCTACGCGTACGAGGACCTTGCCGGGGTACTGCGCCGCGGCGACGAGAGCGCGTTCGCCTACGGCCGGCAGATCGCCGGGTTCTGGCGCAGTCTCTGCGGGCTCACCCGCGTCGCCAGCGCCGGGGGAGACGCCGGCGTGGACACGAAGGTCATGCTGTACACCATCGGGTGGAGCTTCACCGCCGAGCTGGCGCTCAAGGGCGCCTACGAGAACACGGTCGGGCGCGCGTTCGAATGGCTGCGGGGCGCGGCCAAGACGGCGGAGGATGAGTTCGCCGCGCGCGACATGCAGGCGTACGCGACGTTCTTGCGGCAGACCCCCTGGTACGAATACCCGTTCGCCTCGCGGGTCGTGGCCTTCTGGCGGGAGACGCCGCTGGGTGGGCCCCACCTGCCGCGGAAGCTGGAGCGCCGGGCGGTCTTCACGCTGGAGTACGGCGCCAGAGCGATCTACGGCGCCGTCATCGGCTACGCGTCGGCCACCGCCCTGGGCGCCGCTGATCTCCAGATCCACACGGTCGTCGTCGGGCTGGATGCTCGCGATCTCGCCGGCGAGCGCGAGGTCGAGCTCGTGCGCGAGCTTGGCGCGGGCCGGACGCTGATCCGGACGCCCCGGTATCAGGCTTACACCGATCTGCTCGTGCGGCTCGCGCGCCGCGGGCGGGACGTCGTCGAGATCGCGGGCAACCACCGCATCCTCGTCACCGTCCTGGCGCCGCAGGGCCCGCTCCCACCGCTGCCCGGCACGACCGAGTTGTTCGAGATGTCGATCCAGTCCAGGCCGGATCGTCGCCGGGTCGGTCTCGATGTCCGAGTCGCCGGCCTGGCCGCGGCGATCCGCGCGCTGGAGAGTGCCGGGGTCACCATCGAGCACATCTACGACTACTGAGGCGGCAGGCCCCGCCCGCGCCTCAGGCCGAGAGGATCCGCTCGCTGACGATGTACCGCTTGTTGTAGGTGTAGGGCCGCACCTCGGGCTTCCAGCGGCCGATGTCCGAGGTGTCGTTCCACAGCCTCGACATCGGCAGATCGGTGCGCTCGACCTCGTAGGCGCAGAGGTAGCGCGGCTCCCCGGCCGCCGTCGTCCGGTAGCGCACGGCGTTGACGGCGCCCGGCAGCTTCAGCAGCAGCGGCAGGTGTTCGTTGTCGTAGAGGTCGTTGAAGAGGGCTTCCCGGTGAGGCTCGATGTCCATCATGACCCAGAACACGTAGGGCGTCGCCCCGGTGAGCGCCGCGCCGCCACCGCACCACTCGTACACCGCCAGGTGGCGGTTCATCGTGTGCGGGCGCACCCCGGTCGGCCACCGGCCGGCCTCGCCGGCCGTCTTCCACGCCGCGCTCTGGACCACCTCCGGCCCGTCCAGCTCGTACGCCGCGAGATAGCGCGGCTCCGTCGGCGAGGGCTGCCGGTAGCGGCCGGCCCGACGCACCCCCGGAACGGCGCGGAGGTTGGGGACGTGCTCCTTGTCGTAGACATCGTTGAAGGTGGCCTCGTGGTCGTGGGCCACGTCCATCCGGACCAGGTAGAGACAGAGCCTCATGGATTCCTCCAGTCAGGCGACGCCGAGGCGCGTGCGCGCTAGGCGGGTTCCGGCGACCAGCCGCTTGAGCTTCTCGAACGCGAGCCAGCGGGGCACCGGGAAGAAGCCGCAGTCCGGCACTGCCGACAACCGCTCGAGCGGGATCACGCGGGCGCACTGCTCCAGCCGCGCAGCGACGTCCTCGGGGCTCTCGAGATAGAACGACTTGACGTCGACGACACCACAGGCCACCTCGCGGTCGACGCCCAGCTCCTTCCAGTCCTCGATCTCGGCCATCTCGCGATTGGCGTACTCGAACACGAACTGCTGGCAGCGGGCCGCGTGCAAGGCCGGAAACATCCACCGGTACGAGCGCTTGCCCCGCGGGCGCGACAGGAGGTTGCCGAAGCAGACGTGGTAGGCGATCCTCGCGCCCACGCCGTCCACGCAGGCGTTGAACATCCTCACGTACTCGTCGATCTGGCCGGGGACGATGGCCGCCGACGGCTCGTCCACCTGGATGAAGTCCGCGCCGGCCGCCGCCAGCGCCTTCAGCTCGGCGTTGACGGCCGGCACCAGGTCCCAGCAGAGCGCCAGGCGGTCGTTGTCGTAGGCGTCGCCGGGCCGGGTCTGCACGTGGATCGAGAGCGTCACGGGGCCCGGGCAGGTCGCTTTCACCGGACGATCGGTCTGGGTCTTGAGGTACTTGAAGTCGTCGACGAGACCCAGGCCCTGGTGGATCCGGATCTTCGACGCCGCCCGGTACCGGGGCACGCTGTCGTAGGCATACAGGCCCGTCTTGCGAAGCGGCTCCAGGGTCTCGAGACCGTCCATCCGGCCATAGAAGGTCTGCACGAAGAAGAACCGCCGCATCTCGCCGTCGCACACGATGTCGACCCCGGCGCGCTCCTGGTCACGGATGGCCAGCTGGGTGGCGTCGTCGAAGGTCTCCTTGACATCGGTCTGCCCGTAGTCTCCGGCCTTGATGCGGTCGAGTGCCGTCCAGAACCAGCCGGGGAAGCCGTGGCTTCCGATCACGTGGGTGGGCAGGATGGGCGGTGTCATCGCGGTCCTCGGAGGGCCGTATGATAGCGCGACGACCCCCCGTCAGCCCAGCAGCTTGACGAGCGCCTCGACCACCTTCGGGTCGTAGATGCCGCGGGTGCAGCTGCGCCGGATCTCGTCGAGCGCCGCATCGCGCGCCAGGGCGTCGCGGTACGGACGCCAGGACGTCAGCGCGTCGTAGGCGTCGGCGACCACGACGATGCGCGCCCCGAGCGGGATGCAGTCACCGCGCAGCCGTTCGGGATACCCGGAGCCGTCGAGCAGCTCGTGGCTGGACCGGATGATCGAGAGCACGCCTTCGCTCTGGTAGCCCATCGTCCGGAGCAGGCGCTCGCTCGCCTGGGGATGACGCTTGACTGTCTCGTACTCGGAGCCGCCGAGCGAGCCGCGACGGTTGAGCAGGTGGTGCGGCACGATCTCCATGCCGATGTCGGCCAGGTAGCCGGCCCGGAGGACGTCCATGCGCTCGGGATCGGAGAGGCCGAGGACGTCGGCGATGGCGTAGGCGAGGACGGCGACGGTGGTCGAGTGCCCGAGCCGCGAGTCCCGCGCCTCGATGGGCAGGAGCAGGTCGGCCGGCACCTGGATCCGCTGCGCACAGTAGCGGTACTCGTTGTAGAAGCCCTCGGGGATCTTCTCGCGGTCGGCCAGCGGGTCCCTGAGCCCGACGATCTCGAACGCCTCGACGCGCTTGCGCTTGCCCCTGATGCTGATGGTCCCGTTGGAGTCCAGGCGCAGGCGTGCCTCGGCGTAGGCGACCTTGAAGTGCACGTGGTTGGGGTCGAGCTGGAGCGCCCGCTCGAAGTACTGCAGCGCCTCGACCGGCTCGTTCAGCTCCTGGTGGAGCTGCCCGATGCGGAAGAACCGCTCGGCGTCGGTGGCGCCCCCGGTCATCTGCTCGTGCAGCGCCTCCAGCTGCCGCTCGCGCTCGACGTCCCGGACCTCGCGTAGCGGCAGGTCGCGCTTCTTGCTCGCCTCGACGAACCGGGACACGTCCTCGTACGTGTACCGGTCGATGAGGGTGCGGCCGGGAGCCGCGAGCTTCTCCAGCCGTGAGGCCAGGTTCACCACGTCGCCGATGGCCGTGTAGGTCTGCCGGCGGGAGCCGACGAGCCCGGTGATCGCCAGGCCCGAGGCGATGCCGATCCGCATCGTCCACGGATAGTCGCCGGCGGCCACGCGCTCCTGCATCTTGATCGCGGCCAGCACCGCCTGCAGCCGGTAGGCCTCGCTGTCGATCGGTGCGCCGAACTCGCACATGGTGCCGTCACCCATGTACTTGTCGATGTGCCCGCGGTAGGCCAGGATGATGGGCTCGATGTCGGCCAGGTAGCGGTTGAGGTCGCGGATGACCAGCTCGGGCGGCCGGTCCTCGGAGTAGCTGGTGAAGCCGCTGAGGTCCGAGAAGAGCACGGCCACGTTCCGCTTCTCGGTGCGCATCCGTCCCTCGATGATGAGGTTCACGACCGAGGCGTCCATCGTCGCGTAGAGCGTGTCCTCCACCTTGGACTTCATCGCCTCGACCGCGTGCTTGGACGCTTGCAGCTCCTCGGTCCGCTCGCGGACCTTGGCCTCGAGGGTGTCGCCGTAGTCCTTCAACGTCTGATTGGCGTCGGTGAGGTCCTGCTCGCGCCGGCGCAGCTCGGCGTTCAGGGCCGCCGTCGTGAGGACCTCCTCGGCCAGCTTCTCCTGCAGGCGCCCCACCACGGCGCCGGCGAGGATCAGGAAGCCGGCCCAGGCCGCGATGTACGTGTACACGTCGTGCGGCGCGCCGCCCACGTGAAACGACTCCGGGAAGAGCACGACGTACACCGTGATCATGAGCGCGCACAACAGGGCGCCGAGCACCGCGCGGCGCCGTCCCAGGTAGTAGCCGGCCAGGATGATCGGCAGGAAGTAGAAGTTGAGGAATGCGAGCTTGGTGGGGACCACGTAGTTGACGACCGCCGTGCTGAGCAGCGTCACCAGCACGAAGATGTGCTCGAAATTCTCCAGCAGGTAGCGCTTGGCCCGCTCCACGGCGCAGCCCCTCAGGAGCAAACGGCAGACCATCCCCCGTGCGTCCGCGAAGGTCCTGCGAAGTCAGGCGTCTGGCCCGGCAGGGGCCCGGCTTGGCGCAGCGCGTGAACACCACCTGATCGGTCGGTCAGCGGGGGCCGTTACGAAATCGGTCACCCGGGACGCTCGGCCGACATCGCGCGAGAACGGGTGGCCGCCTACGAGGTCCCGGCGGCGCGGCGGGGCCGGCCCCTGACGGGGCCGAGCCCCGCGCGGGGGCTCAGACGAACAGCTGCAGGTTGTGGGCGCGGTGGCTGCCCGCCGGGCGCGGCTGGTCCCCGTTGGCGCGGACGTGTTCGCGATGGTGCCACCACGCTTCGTAGTCATCCCCGGCGGGCCGCGATCGACTCCGCCGGAAGAGCAGGAACGCTGCACAGCCCATCGAGAAGGCGGCGCCGATCGCCCACGGGCGCCAGCCGGATACCGTTGCCTTGACGACTCGCTGGATCATGTCGTTGTCCCCGGGTGATGGCCGCGTGAAGATCACGCGGAGACCTGGCGTCGCAACCGCCGTGCCGGCCCGGGAAACTACGATCGGACGTGAACTTGCGAGTCGTGGCGCGCTGCGACCGTCGGGGGCCCTGGTCAGCTCCTGGCCGCGGCGAGCCCGCGCCCGGTCACGAAGTGCTCGGCTAGAAGAGGTGACACGCCACCAGGTGGTCGGTGGCGATCTCCTTCGGCACGGGCTCGATCTCCGCACACTGGCGCATGGCGAATGGACAGCGGGGATGGAAGCGACAGCCCGAGGGCGGGTTGATCGGCGACGGAACTTCTCCGGGCAGGATGATCTCCTCGCGGACGATGTCCGGGTGCGCCGGCAGCGCCGCCGAGAAGAGGGCCTTCGTGTAGGGATGCAGCGGGTTCGTGAACAGCTCCTTCGTGCGGGCCTTCTCGACGATCTGCCCCAGGTACATGACCGCCACCTCGTGTGCCATGTAGCGGGTCGTCGCCAGGTGATGGGCGATGAGCAGATAGCTCACGTCGAATTGCCGCTGGAGATCCACCAGCAGGTTCATGATCTGGGCGCGGATGGACACGTCCAGCGCGGAGACGGGCTCGTCCAGGATGATGAGCCTGGGGTTGGATACCAGCGCGCTGGCCACCGCGATACGCTGGCGCTGCCCTCCGCTGAACTCGTGCGGATAGAGGTCGGCCTGCTGCGGCCGGAGCCCGACCCGGCCCAGCATCTCGGCCACCCGGCGCTTCGCCTCCTGCGCGGACACCAGGCGGTTGACGACGAGCGGCTCGCCCACGATGTCCCGCACCCGCATGCGGGGACTCAGGGAGGACCAGGGATCCTGAAAGACCGCCTGGACCTTCGCCCGGTACTGACGGAGCGAGTCGCCGCTCAGCGTGTGAACGTCGCTCCCGTCGACGGACACCCGGCCCGCGGTCGGTGATTCCAATCGTAGTATCAGCTTGGCGGTCGTCGTCTTGCCGCAGCCGGACTCGCCGACGATGGCGAGCGTCTCGCCCTGTCGAACGGAGAAGTCGACGCCATCCACGGCCTTGACCCAGCCGACGACCTTCGTCCACAGAAGGCCCCGGGTGACCGGGAAGTGCTTGGTCAGGCCTTCGACGCGGAGTACGGGCGCGGCGTCCATGCCTTCTCCAGCCTCCAGCAGTCGGCGGTGTGGCCGTCGCCGACGGAGAACGCGGGCGGATATTCGTGGCGGCACCGGTCGTCGGCGTGGGGGCAGCGGGCGGCGAACCGGCACCCCTCGGGGAGATCCCAGAGGGCCGGAGGCTGGCCGGCGATCGAGTAGAGTCGCTCGACGTCCTCGTCCATGCTGGGCACGGAGTGCAGCAGGGCCTGGGTGTAGGGGTGCGACGGCCGGTTGAAGATGTCCCGCACCGGGCCGCTCTCCACCGCCCGTCCCGCGTACATCACCAGGACGCGGTCGCACATCTTGGCCACGATGCCGAAGTCGTGCGTGATGAAGATCAGCGCGAGATTGGTCGCCTCCTGGATGTCGCGGAGCAGCTTCAGATACTGGGCCTGGATGGTCACGTCCAGCGAGGTGGTCGGCTCGTCGGCGATGATGACGCCGGGCTCGCAGGAGATGGCGATGGCGCCGACGACGCGCTGCTTCATGCCGCCGCTGATCTGGTGCGGGTAGTCCTCGACCCGGCGCTCGGGCGCCGCCACCCGCACCTGCTTGAGGCCGTCGATCGCCCGCCGCACCAGCGAGCGGCGCCCGTCCTTGTGGTGGATCTTGATCGCCTCGATCAGCTGGTTGCCGATGGTGAAGACGGGATTGAGCGAGGTCTGGGGGTCCTGCAAGATCATCGAGATGCGCCGCCCCCGGATGGCGCGCATCTCGCGCTCGCTCTTCGTCAGGAGGTCCTCGCCGTCGAGCCGGATGGCCCCCTTGACGATGCGCGCCGCCGGCCGCGGCACGAGCCGCAGCAACGACAGGGCGGTCATGGTCTTGCCGGAGCCGGACTCGCCGACGATGCCGAGCGCCTCGCCCTGCCGGAGCGAAAAGCTCACCCCGTCGACGGCCTTCACCACCCCCCACCGCGTGAAGCAGTAGGTGTGAAGGTCGTCGACCTCGAGGATGACGTCCCCGATCCGACGGGGCACCTACGTCACTTCGCCGGCTTCACGAGGTGGAAGTGGGTCGACCGCCCGGCCGCGAGCCCGGGGTAGACCCACTCCCCCACCACCTTCGGGTTGGCGACGACCTCGTTGGCGAACCAGAAGAGCGGGATGTCGGCGAACTCCTCGAACAGGTGGTCGCCGATCGTCCGCGCGATGCGCTGGCGCTCCACGGGGTTCACCGCCTTGGTCAGGGCATCGTAGTGCTTGTCGACGAACTCGTTCTCGTAGTGGTGGTTGGGACTCTTGCTGTAGTAGCTCGTGCGGATCCACTCCTCGGACGGCCGCCACGAGATGATGTTGGGCCACATGCAGCACCCGATCGCCTTCTTGCGGAACATCTCCCGCACCTTGGCCCAGTCGAGCACCTCGATCTCCGTCTCGACGCCGATGTCCTTGTAGTAGATGCCCAGCGACTCGGCCACCTGCGGGCCTTCCGATTCCCCCGGCTCGGTGAACGCCAGGATCTTGAACTTCAGCTGCCCGGGGCCGTAGCCGGCGGCCTTCAGCAGCTCCTTGGCCTTGCCGGGGTTGTAGCCGTACATCTGGTCGAACCGGCTCGCCCACTCGGGGTTGTAGCCCTCGGACTTCTCGGACCAGCCGGTCACGTACGTCAGCGTCCCCTTGCCGGCGAAGACGGTGCTCAGCAGCTCCTTGCGGTTGATCGCCATGTTGAGCGCCTGCCGCACCGGCTTCTTGGTCCAGGCCACCGCCGGCTTGAACGCCGGGTCGCCGGGCAGGTAGTACTGGCCGCCCAGATAGACCGTCATCCAGTCGACCGGGAACGACGAAGAGTAGATCTTCATGCCCCGCTTGAGCGCGTCCTTCTGCAGCTCGCGGGGCAGGTCGGCGATGTGGGCCTCGCCCGACAGGAGCAGCGCCAGCCGCGTCGACTCCTCACGGGCCAGCCTGAACACCAGCTCCTTGAACGCCGGCTTCTCGCCCTTCCAGTGGTTGTCCACCCGCTCGAAGCTGACGGAGAGGCCCGGCTGCCGGCCGACGTAGCGGTAGGAGCCGGTGCCGGCTGGCCGCTTCTCGAATCCCTCCTGGCCCTCCTTGTCCCACTGGGCCTTGCTGACGATGCGCAGGTCGCCGGCCCGGGAGGCCGCGTAGGGCATGACGGTCGTCGGGCGCTTGAAGCGGAACACGACCTCATGGTCGTTGACGGCCTCGACCTTCTCCACCTGACGCCAGAATCCGGCCAGGGTGGCGGTCGCCTCCGGGCGCGTCATCATCGAGTGGGAGTGGACGACGTCGCGGGCCGTGAACGGGCCGAAGCCGAAGTGGAACTGGACGCCCTTGCGCAGGATGAACCTCCACTCCTTGAAGTCCGGACTGGCCGACCACTTCTCGGCCAGGCGCGGCGTGTACTCGCCGCTCTTGGGATCCACCTCGAGCAGGGTTTCCAGGAACGGATCGTACTGGAGGTGGTCGGGACGGGCGACCACCCAGAAGCGGTTGCTCTCGTCGAAGCCGGCGGAGGCGAACACCAGCCGCTGGGTCTTGGCGTCCTGGGCCGATCCCGGGGTCGGCGCCGTTGCGAGCGTGAAGGCCAGCGCCACCAGCAGTCCGAGCACGAGGAGAACGAAGGCGCGTCGCATCGGCTACCTCCTCTTGGGCGTGTCGAATCAGACGTGTCGAAGCTTGGGATCGAAGTGATCGCGAAGCCAGTCGCCCAGCAGGTTCAGGGCGAGCACGGTCAGCATGATGGCCAGCCCGGGAAACATCGAGACCCACCACGCCGTGACGATCAGCTCCCGCCCGTCCGCGATCATGAGCCCCCACGCGGGCAGCGGGCGCGGCAGCCCGGCGCCGAGAAAGCTCAGCGCGGACTCCAGCAGGATGACGTAGCCCACCTGCAGCGTGGCCAGGACCAGGAGCGAGTTGACGACGTTGGGGAAGATGTAGCGGGTCATGATCCGGGTGTGGGAGGCCCCGGCCACCCGCGCCCGCGCGATGAAGTCACGCTCCTTGATGCTCAGCGTCTCGCCGCGCACCAGACGCGCGTAGCGGGCCCACAGCAGCACCACGAGGACGGTGATCACCGTCGCGAAGCTGGGCCCCACCGCCGCGACCAGCACCAGCGCCAGCAGGATCGTCGGCAAGGAGAGCGAGATGTCCACCAGGCGCATGAGCAGGGCGTCCACCCGGCCGCCGAAATACCCCGACACCAGCCCCAGGCCGGTGCCGATGGTGCCGCCGACGAAGATCGCCACCATGGACACCATGAGCGAGACGCGGGCGCCGTGGATCATCCGGCTGAGGATGTCGCGGCCGAGCTTGTCGGTGCCGAGCGGGTGCTCGAGGGTGCCGCCTTGCTGCCAGACCGGCGGCTTCAGCCGCTTGGCCAGCGCCCCCTTGAGCGGATCGTGGGGCGCGATCTGGGTGGCGAACACCGCGGGGAGCACCAGGAGGAACGTGAGGAGTGACAGCGATATCACCGGGTACCGCCGGACCTGGCGCATCGCGTGGGCCACTCTCGGCGCCGCGTACCACGGCAGCGTTCTCGCCGTCACCGTCGCCATCGACCGTCCTCCCTGCGTGCAGAACCGCCTGGCCGCGGCCGGGGACGAACCCCGCCTCGGCTCGCCCGGCCGGGCCGCCCCTCACTGGTAGCGGATGCGCGGATCGAGATAGGCATAGAGAATGTCGACCAGCAGATTCGTGAGAATGAAGATGCCGGCGAACACGATGACCACGGCCTGGACCACCTGGAAGTCCCGGGCGCGCACGGCGTCGACGACGAGCAGGCCGGTGCCCGGCCAGGAAAACACGCTCTCCGTCACCACCGAGCCGGTCATCAGCACGCCGGCGATGATCGCGAAGAACGTCAGGGGAGCGATGGAGGCGTTGCGCAGGCAGTGCTTCCAGACGACCTTCCACTCTGGCAGACCCTTGATGCGGCTCAGCTTCACGAACTCGCTGTCCAGCACCTCCAGCATGGACGAGCGCACCAGCCGCATGATGGCGGCCACCTGGAACCAGCCGAGCGTGATGGCGGGCAGGATCATGTACTGGAGTCCGCCCTTGCCAGAGGTCGGAAACCACCCCAGGTGGACGGCGAAGATCCACATCAGCACGATCCCCAGCCAGAAGCCGGGCAGCGACTGGCCGAGCAGCGCGACGATCTTGGCCGCCGTGTCCCACACGCTGCCCTTCATCACCGCGGACAGAACTCCGACGGGCAGCGCGATGGCGATGCTGATGAACAGCGCGAACCCCGCGAGCTGGAGGGTCGCGGGCAGGCGTTGCCACACCAGGCCCATGGCCGAATGGCCGTGCCACTTCCAGGAATCACCGAAATCGCCCCGGACGGCCTTGCTCAGAAAGATGGCGTACTGGGTGGGCAGCGGCCGGTCCAGCCCCCAGTGCCTGGAGACCCGCTCGTAGTCTTCGGGGCCCGCTTCCAGCGGCAACATCACGTCCAGGGGGTTGCCGGTGACCCGCACGAGGCTGAACACGATGAGGCTCATGACCCAGATGGCCAGTAAGCTCTGGAGCGCTCGCCGGGCGATGAACCGCTGCATCCGATCCCCCCTGGCAAAGGCACCTTCCCGGTGGGGAAGCTGCTTTGCAACGGTGGCGGGACGTTACCCTACGCCGATCCTCGTGGCAAGCCGCGCCGCGTTGTCGCCGGACTCACGAGCCCCTCCGGGCGAGCCGTGCTGCTGCGAGTGCGAATGAGGGTGACTGTGCGGCCGACGCAGGCCGTGTGGGCGGTCAGGCGACGTTCACGGGCTTGGGGGCATCACCGGGGGGCGTGCCGGTTTCGACCGGCAGCTCGATGGTGAAGGTCGCGCCCCGACCTACCGGGCTGTCGACGGTCAGCGTCCCCCCGTGCTCGCGGACGATCCCGTACGAGATGCTGAGGCCGAGGCCCGTGCCATCGCTCTTGGTCGTGACGAACGGGTCGAACACCTTGGAGATCGTGTCGGCCGGAATTCCCGGGCCCGTGTCCTCGACCTGGATGCGGACCCGGTCCGGGGTGGCGTGGTGCACGGCGATGCAGAGGCGGCGCTCGCCCTCCACGTCGGCCATCGCCTGCTTGGCGTTGGTGACGAGATTGACCAGGACCTGCTGCAGCTGGTTGGCGTCCCCCCAGACGGGCGGCAGCCCGCGCGCGACGTCCTTGCGGACCTTCACCTCGGCCACGTGGAGCTCGCCGAACGTCAGCGCCAGCACCTTCTCGGTCAGCTCCCCCAGGTCCACCCGTGTCTTCTCCAGCGGCATCTGCCGGCCGAAGGTCAGCAGACCCCGCACGACGTACAGGGCGGAGTTGATCGCCTCCCGCATGAGGCGCACGTGCTCGCGCACCGGCTCGGGGGCACCCGCCTCGATCATGTCCGCGGTGCCGATCAGCACGGTCAGCGGGTTGTTGAGCTCGTGGGCGACGCCCGCCACCAGCTCGCCGAGCGCCGAGAGCTTGGCGGCCTGCAGCATCTGCTGCTGGGCGAGCGTCAGGCGCAGCTTCTGGTCCTCCACGACTTCCTCGAGGCGCTGGGCCGCCGTCCTCGCCTCCTCGAACAGCCGGGCGTTGTCGACGGCGTACGCGGTGTAGGTCATCAGGGCGTTGAGGAACTGCAGGTCGGTCCTGGTGAAGCCCTGCACCGGCGCCCCCGGGGCGCTCTCCTTCCGCGCCAGGTTCACCACGCCGACGATCCGCTCGCCGACCCGCAGCGGCATGCAGATGAAGGACCCGCCGCCGTACTTCGGGTCGCTCGCCCGGGCGAACCGCGGATCCTTCTCGATGTCCTCGACCAGCACGGCCTCGCCCATCTGCACGACCCGCCCCGCGATGCCCTCGCCCACTTTCACCTCGACGTGGGGCCGGGCCGTCTCCTCGTCCTCGAGGCCGCGGCCCACGGCGACGCGAAGCACCTGCCGCTCGTGATCGAGCAGCATGATCGACCCGATGGTGGCGCTGACGGCCCGCATCGTGCGCTCCAGGACGTGCGCGAGCAGGTCCTCGATCTTGGGGATGCGGGCGGCCATCTCGACCATGTCGTTGAGCGTGCCGAGCTTGAAAACCAGGTCCTCCAGCCGCTCGGTCGAGGCCCGCAGCTCGCGGAGCATGCCGCTGAACGCCTGGGCGATGTCGCCGATCTCCGCGATGTGGCCGAGCCCGGGCACGACCGCGGCGTGTTCCGGCGGCGGGGCGACGTCCAGCCGCCCTTCCACCACCCGGTTGAGGTCCACGATGCGATCGGAGATGCGGTCGACCATCTGGCGAAAGATGACGAAGCCGAGCAGCGCGATGACCAGGGCGAGCAGGACGCCGACCTGGGCCATGGTCTCGCTGATGCGGCCGTAGTGCCACATGAAGAACACGAAGAGGAGCAGCGGCAGGAGCGAGATCAGCGCGAAGATCGTATCGGCAGCCCGACGGAGACCCAGGGGCCGTTGAGGGCGCATCTCGACTCCAGTCTAGACGGCCTGCCCCGCCGGACCGAAGGAAAAGGCCGGAAACAGCCCCTTCCGGGGGGCCGGTCAGGGAGGCAGACTCCCCCGACGGGGGCGCGCGAGCCAGAAGCACACCGAGCCCACCGCGCAGAAGCCCACGGCGGTCAGGAAGGCGACCCGATAGCTCCCGGTGAGATCATGCACGGCCCCGGCGAACCACGGCGCGACGCCACCGCCGATGCCGTTGCCCACGCTCAGGATGCCGTAGATGGCGCCGAAGCGCCCCGGGAAGAGCTGGGAGGCCATGGCGGTGATGATGGGGCCGCGGGCGCCGAAGCCGAGGCCGAAGAAGAGCGCGTAGGCGTACAGCGCGGCGGCGTGCGGCCACGCCTCGAGGCCGAGCAGGCAGAGCGTTCCCACGGCCGTGCAACCGTAGGAGATCGTGGCCGAGGTGGCGCGCCCGATCCGATCGGCGGCGATGCCGAACCCGATCCGGCCCGCGACGGAGAGCAACCCGGTCAGCCCGAAGATGCCGGCGACGAACAGCCGCGGGAAGCCCTGGTCCACCGCGAAGGCGACCTGGTGGGTGACGACCGAGAACACCGCCAGCGGCGTGCAGAGGTAGGCGAAGAAGAGCGCCCAGAACGCCCGGGTGCGCAGGGCGTCGCCCACCTCCCGGCCCGCGCGGGCCGGCGCCGGTGTCGGCCCCCCCGCCTCGCCTCGAGCCCGCGAGGCCGTCACGGGCGCATCCCGCACACCCAGCCAGACGACGGGAACGAGCACGGCGAGCGTACCCAGGCCGAGGACGAGATAGGCGGCGCGCCAGCCGTATCCGGCGATCAGCCACTGCGCGAGCGGTCCCACCGCCAGGACGCCAGCTCCCATGCCCGAGAACGCCACGCCCATCACGGTGCCCCGGCGCTCGGCGAACCACCGCGCGATCAGCGCTCCGGTGGGTACCCAGCTCACCGCGCACGCGCCGCCGGCGGCCAGCACCCCGACGGTCAGGTAGAGCGACGAGAGCGAGCCGATCCGGCTCGACAGGACGCAGGCGACGCCGAGCACGCACGCCCCGCCGAGCATGACCCGGCGCGGTCCCAGGCGGTCCACGAGCGTGCCCACCGCGGGCGAGAGCACGCCCTGCACGATCGACGAGATGGAGAACGCCGCCGCCGTCGCCCCGCGAGGCCAGCCGAACTCCTCCAGCAGCGCCACGAAGAAGATCGGGAAGGAGAAGTAGAGGCCGGAGGAGATCGCCAGCGTGACCCACACGGCGCCGACCACCACCCAGGGGACGAGGGCCTCGCGGCCTGCACGGTGGGGGGTCGGCACCGGGCCATTCTAAGCGCGTCGTGTGTCAGAATCGCCGGCGTGGAACGTCCGGCGGCGAGCGACGATCCGGGACGTCCCGGCGGCCGGCTGACGGCCGCGCCGGCGGCGCTCCTGCTGGCGGTGGCGCTTGTCGTGGCCGCGGTGACCGACGGCGGCGCCGAGACGCCCGGCCGTCGCTCGCTCGCCGGACGCCTGCTCGTCGCCACCGAGGCCATGCGCGACCCGCGCTTCGCCCGGACGGTGCTCTACCTGGTGCGGCACAACGACAAAGGGGCGTTCGGCCTCGTCATCAACCTGCCCGTGGCCGAGGTGCCGTTCGAGCAGGCGCTGCGTCCGTTCAGCCTCGAGGTGCCGCCCGGCAGCGGGGACGTCCGGGTCCACTACGGCGGTCCCGTCGACCAGCGACGCGGCTTCGTCCTCCACACGCCGGAGTGGGCCGGCGAGGGCACGACCGTGGTGGACGGTGGCTTGGCGCTCACCGAGGACCCCGCCGTCCTGCAGGCGATGGCCCGGGGCACGGGGCCACGGCGCGCGCTGTTCTGCCTGGGCTACGCCGGGTGGGCGCCGGGGCAGCTCGACGCCGAGCTGGCGACGGGCGCCTGGGCCGTCGCGCGGGCCGACGAGCGGCTCGTGTTCGACGAGGACCCCTCGCAGAAGTGGATCGAGGCGATGACGCGCCGGATCCTCGATCTCTAGCTCTTCAGCTCCATGTCCTCGTAGGACGGGAACGGGCTCATCCAGACGTCGGTGATCGTGTGCTTGCCCACCCGCGGCCCGACGCCCATGAGCGCGCGCAGGTCCATGACCGGGGCGTACATCGCGCGGTCGATCGTGAGCTGCTGGATGCGGAACAGCAGCGCCTCCCGCTTCTTCGGGTCGCGCTCGCGCGCCTGCTGCAGGAACAGGTCGTCGATGTCGGGATAGCCGCCGTAGGCGTAGGCGCCCTTGGACTGGATGAACGACTCCACCCGGCTGGCCGCGTTGCCGGAGTTCCCCACCGCGGTGAGGAACAGCCCGCGCAGCTTCTTCTCCCGCCAGTCGGAGTAGAACGCCGCCCGCTCGATCCCGCGCATCTTCAGGCGGATGCCGGCCGCGGCCAGGTAGTTCAGCACCGACTCGGCCACGGTCGGGAACCCGGGGATCGCGACGAAGTCCCCGGCGTCCAGCCCGTTCGGGTAGCCGGCCTCGGCGAGCAGCTGCCGGGCCTTCTGGGGCTCGTAGGGCGTCGGCTCGACCTGCAGCGCGAAGTCCATGACGCGGGGCACGATGACGCCGGCCGGCGGGCAGAAGCCCAGACACGCCGCCTCGTTGATCTGGGCGCGGTTCAGCGCGAGGTTCACGGCGAGGCGCAGCCGCTTGTCGTGCCACGGGGACTTGGCGTCCCATTGCTCGGCGAACTCGATCCAGAAGATCGACGCGTGCTTGGAGGCCACGACCTGCATGCGCGGGTCGCGCTTGAGGCCCTCGGCGTCGGGACCGTCGAGCGCGACGGCGATGTCGGCCTCGCCGCTCCTGAGCATCACCGCGCGGGTGGTGGACTCGGGCACGCTCTTGAGGACGAGCGTCTTCACGCTGGGCGCGCGGCGCCAGTACCCGGGATTGGCCTCGAGCACGATCTCCACCCCGGGCTTGTGGCTCACGAACTTGTAGGGGCCGGCCCCGATCGGGTGCTTCTTGAAGCCCTCGTCGCCGACCTGGGTCAGGTACTTCCTGGGCACGACGATGCCGGCGGCGGTGGCCGTGGTGCCGAAGAAGGTCATGAAGTCGGGCCACGGCTCCTTGAGATGGAACCGCACGACGACAGGACTGACGATCTCCACCTGCTGGACGCGGTCGTGCAGGATCTTGGCGCTGGCGCCCTTGTAGCGCTCGAAGCTGAACTTCACGTCCTCGGTCGTCACGGGGTCGCCGTTGTGGAACTTCAGGCCGGCGCGCAGCCTGAACTCGTAGGTCTTGCCGTCCGCGCTCTCCTTCCACGCCTCCGCGAGGCTCGCGCCCATCTTGTGGGGCGGGTACGGACGCACCAGGGCGTCGTGGATCGCGTAGAGGATGCCGAACGGTGTGATCTGCGGCGGCGCGGTGGAGGGATCGAACCAGCTCGGCGCGATCGTGACGTGGAAGGCCATGACGGCCTGTCCCGGCGGCGTCTGGGCGCCTACCGGCGGGGCGGCGCCGAGGGCGACGAGGGCCAAGAGCAGCGAGAGGAATGGAATCATGACGTCCCTCCAGGATGACTGGTCCGCGCTGGCCCAGAGAATGGGGCCGGGCCCGGCCGGCGTCAAGCCGCCACTCGTCAGAAGGCCATGCCCCAGGCCCCGGCCGTGGCAGCGCCGGCGGCCGCGGCGAGGAGCCACTGAACCGGCCCGGGCGGGATCGCGCGGAGCGCGAGCGCCGCGCTCAGCCCCAGTCCGGCGCCCACGAGGAAGCCGAAGACGTGGGCGAGGACGTCGGCCTCCGGTCCGGTGCCGAGCAGCGCCAGCAGGGTGAGACCGGCGCCGATGACGACCCACCATCGGCGGGCCTTCGACCCCACGCGACCCGGGACGACGCGCAACGCGGCCAGGATGCCGATGGCCCCGAAGAGGGCGGTGGAGGCGCCGACGGACACGTGATCGGCGCCGTGGGCGGCGGCGGTGAGGACGTTGCCACCGGCCCCGGCCAGGACCAGCAGCCAGAGGCCCACGCCCGATCCGAGCTGCCTGCACACCGCGGTGACCAGCAGCGCCCCGGCGACGGCATTGCCGAGCACGTGGGGCGCGTCGGCGTGCAGCGTCAGCGCGGTGACCGCGCGCCACCACTCGCCGGCCATCACGCGCGCGGCGTCCGCGCCGCCGTGCGCGAACCAGGCGCTGCCGCCCGCCCGGGACCCGGTGACCGCGAAGAAGCCGACGAGCAGCAGGGCGACGGCGGCGCCGACCGCGGTCGCGCCGTGCGACGGAGCGACGTCGCGGGAGCTGTCGGTGCGGCTGGCCGCGTTCTCCCGGTCGTACGCGTCGAGCGCCTCCAGCGCGGGAGTGGCCTCCAGCGGCGGCACGATCAGGGCCCACCCGTCGAGTCGCCGGCGCAGCCGGTACGGGACGTCGGCAGCGGCGAGGACGACCGCCCACTCGTCGGCCCGCTGGCGGCTCGGCGTCACGCGCACGGCCGTGCCAGGCCCGCCGTTGCCACCGAACGTGCCCATCAGGCCGCCGTCACGCCTCCGTCCACCGGCAGCGCGACGCCGGTGACGAACGAGGCCTCGTCGGAGAGCAGGAAGAGCGCGGCGTTGGCCACCTCCTCGGGCCGGCCGGTGCGGCCGAGCGGCACGGCGTTGCCGGCGCGCCGGCGCACCAGGTCCTCGGGGTCCATGCCGGCCGTCGACTTCTGGTCGGGACGCGCCACGAACACGCGGAGCATCGGCGTGTCGATGGGGCCGGGACAGACGGCGTTCACGCGGATCTTCTCGGGGGCCAGGCGCACAGCGAGGCTGCGCACGAAGCCGACGACGCCGAATTTGCACATCGAGTAGACCGGACTGAACGACGAGCCCTGCAGGCCGGAGGTGGACGCCGTGAACAGCAGGCTGCCGCCGCCCCGCGCCCGCAGCTCGGGAATGGCCGCCTCGGTCGTCACCAGCACCGTCCGGAGGTTCAGGTCGATGGCGAGCTGGAACGCCTCCATGTCCACGCCCTCGACCGCGGCGGGGCCGGGATGGCCCACGTGGTTCCAGACGAAGTCGAGCCCCTTGAACCGGTCGCGCGTCTCCCACACGATCCGGCGTGAGTCGCCGTCACGGGTGAGATCCGCCACGATGCCGTGCGCGCTCCCGCCGGCCGCGATGATCGCCTCGACGACCTCCTCCACCCGCGGGCCCGCGACGTCCACGACGGCCACCTGGGCGCCCTCGCGAGCGAAGCGCAGCGCGCCGGCCCGCCCCATGCCGGAGCCCGCCGCCGTGACGATACCGATCTTGCCTGCCAGTCGCATAGGTCGTCCTCCGTGGATTGACCGGAAGACGATGCTACCGCCAGACGGCGGCCCTGCGCGAGGGCGATGACCGAAACCCTCGCTGACTATAAAAGCCCGCCCGCGTCCCCCGGTCTGGTATCAAGGAAGAGATGTCCACCGTGCTGGCCCGGACCCCGACCGCCGCGCCGAAGGCCGCCGTCTCCGCCGTCGAGATGGGGGCCCGCCAGCGCGAGATCTCGGTCTCCGAGTTCTTCACCAAGAACCGCCACCTCCTCGGCTTCGACAATCCGCGCAAGGCGCTCCTCACCTGCGTCAAGGAGGCCGTGGACAACGCGCTCGACGCGGCCGAGGAGGCCGGCATCCTGCCCGACGTCGTCGTCAACGTGGAGGTCGCGCCGAGCAACGGGACGGCGCCGCCGCCGGCCAGCCAGGCGACGCGCTTCCGGGTGACGGTCATCGACAACGGCCCCGGCATCGTCCGCCAGCAGATCCCGCCGATCTTCGCCAAGCTGCTCTACGGCTCCAAGTTCCACCGGCTGCGCATGAGCCGCGGCCAGCAGGGCATCGGCATCTCCGCGGCCGGCATGTACGCCCAGCTGACCACCGGCAAGCCGGTGCGGATCACCTCGCGCACCGGCCCCAGGGCGGCGGCCCACTACTTCGAGGTCCAGATCGACACGAAGAAGAACGAGCCGCGGATCTTCGAGAACAAGAAGATCGACTGGGAGCACCCGCGCGGCACGCAGGTGACGCTCGAGATCGAGGGGCGCTACCAGAAGGGCCGCGCCTCGGTGGACGAGTACCTCGAGCAGGTCGCCATCGCCAACCCGCACGTGCGGCTGGTCTACCGGACGCCGGAGGGCGACACCCGCGAGTA